>CADAGD010000050.1 GCA_902787375.1 uncultured Eubacteriales bacterium | reverse complement strand
TAAAATCGCAACACCGTTGCGATTTCTTAACACTACACGCCCGCGGCTCCCTTTGGTCGCAATATCAATACTATCAGAGCTTTCTGATTTAATCAGCATCTACTTGAGGGGAAGCTGTCAGACGAAGTCTGACTGATGAGGTGGAAACAATGGCACTATCAAAAAACCAAGTGCTTATTGAGTTTTTTTGCCGCCTCACCATTGTCCGAAAGTTCCTGCTTCAACAGCGTACATGCTTCCTGTATCAACATCCCATTTCTCCTATTCTAAAGCTCCCCGCCGCCGGTGATGGCAGTGTTGGTGCCTTCGCCTTACTTTATAGGACAATATCTTCTTTTGATTTTCTTGAAAGATGTCCCGGACGAGGCTCAGCAGTTTTTGCTTTATAACCCGCGATCAGCAATGCAACCGGCTCAATATTATCCTCAAGTCCAAACTCGTCTTTCATTTTCTTAGGATCCCAATACATGACCCAGATGGTACCGAGCCCCAAATCCGTAGCCTCCATCATCATGTGTGTTGCAACAATACTCGCATCAATATCACCGCTGCATTTTCCGTCCATGGGACGTGTCCAGCACTTCTGTCTGTCATAGCAAATGAGAAAGGCAACAGGCACATAATACTTGCTCGGAATAACCCGATTCAGTTTTTGTCTGCCAGTATCATTGTCAATGATCAGAATACGCTGCGGCTGATTATTGCATGCTGTAGGCACAGCAATTCCGGCCGCAATGATTTTATCGATTTTCTCCTGTTCGACCACGGTATCAGAATACTCCAACACCGAAAATCTCTTTTTCGCTAAATCTAAAAACTCCATAAACGCCTCCCATCTTATCCTTCGAACAGTAAACCTACAGTTACAACCCCTTTTGGACAGCAATCCGAGAGCCGCAAGCGAATATGAACCACACCGGAGGAGGATATATCCTCCTCCGGTGCCGAAATTCATCTTGAAGCTCAGCCTTCCTTTGCCTTGAGCATATCCTTTGTTTTCATGAGTCTTGTGAGGTTTCCGCGTTCGTTCTCGTCGAGCTTCATGGAAATGTCGTGGATGGCGTCCTGAAGCTGGGGTATCATAACGTATTCCAACGCGTTTACGCGGCGGCGGGTTTTCTCTATCTCGTCGGCAAGGAGGTTACATGTCTTTTCGACCTCGGCAAGCTCGATAAGCAGCGGCATCAGCTCCGAAAATTTGGACACGGCTGTATCCAGTTCGGAGGAAGTACCCATCACGCCATAGGAAAGTCCATGAGTTCCGGAGGGTATATATGTCAGTTTGGGAACCTCGACGGAAAGCACCTTGGCGGAGCCGACCTCTATCTTGGCGGATGCGGCGGGGAAGCAGAGTGCTTCCTCGACGGCGGGCGTACTCATAGCCGCCTTTGCAAGCACGAAGCTGCTCATGGCGGCGCTCATAAGCTCCTCCACTCTGACGCGAAGCTCGCGGTTGCGGCGGACGTATGTGATGAAGCGGCGCACCGTTTCATCGCGCTTATCCTTCATCAGCTTGTGTCCCCTCGACGCGGTGGTGAGCCTCTTTTTCAGACGGCTCATCTCCATGCGGGTGGGCTTGTAACTAATAGCCATAATTCATGCTCCTATTGAGAGAGTTTGGTATTCAACAGCCAAAGCGTCACTCGTTCTTACCGGCAGTGTTCCTGTCGTAATACTTATCGAGATACTCGTCGCGGATACGGCGAAGCTCCGAACGCGGCAGTATGCGCAGCAGCTCCCAACCTATATCGAGTGTTTGCTCGACCGAGCGGTTCTCGTAATAGCCCTGTGAAACATAGCGGCTTTCGAACTCATCCGCGAATTTGGCATAGAGCTTATCGACCTCGGAAAGAGCGGCGTCGCCAAGTATGACCGCCAACTCCTTCGCCTCCTTGCCGCGCGAGTACGCCGCAAAGAGCTGGTTCATCGTATCGGCATGATCCTCTCTGGTCTTGTTCTTGCCTATGCCCTTATCCTTCAGACGCGAGAGCGAAGGAAGTACGTTCACGGGAGGCGTTATGCCCTTCCTGTGCAGCTCCCTTGAGAGGATTATCTGACCCTCGGTTATGTAGCCCGTGAGGTCGGGTATGGGATGGGTTATATCATCCTCCGGCATGGAGAGTATCGGTATCATCGTTATTGAGCCGTTGCAGCCCCTTATACGGCCGGCACGCTCATACATTGTCGCAAGGTCGGTGTAGAGGTATCCGGGATAGCCCCTTCTGCCGGGAACCTCCTTACGGGCGGCGGATATTTCACGCAGAGCCTCGGCGTAGTTGGTGATGTCGGTTATTATGACGAGAACGTGCATACCGAGATCATAGGCAAGATACTCTGCGGCGGTTATCGCCATGCGGGGGGTGGCTATACGCTCGATAGCGGGATCGTTGGCGAGGTTGACGAATGTGACCGTGCGCTCGATAGCTCCCGTCTTTTTGAAGTCCTCGATGAAGTAATCGGCTTCCTCGAATGTTATGCCGACTGCGGCAAACACGACCGCGAACGCCTCGTCCTTGCCCCTGACCTTCGCCTGTCTTGCTATCTGCGCGGCAAACTGCGCGTGGGGCAGACCGGAGCCGGAGAACACGGGGAGCTTCTGTCCCCTGACGAGCGTATTCAGACCGTCTATCGCGGAAACGCCCGTCTGAATGAACTCATTGGGGTAGTCGCGTGCGGCGGGATTCATGGGTGCGCCGTTGATATCGAGAAGCTTTTCGGGAATCAGGGGCGCGCCGCCGTCCTTGGGGCGGCCCATGCCGTCGAATACTCGACCGAGCATATCGGGAGCGACGGCCAACTCAACGCTGTGACCGAGAAATTTAGCGCGGGAATCGGATATTTTCAAGCCCTGCGAACCCTCGAAGAGCTGAACGAGGGCCTTGGAGCCGTTGACCTCCAGCACCTTGCCGCGGCGGGGATCGCTGCCGTCGGTGCGCTTTATCTCAACAAGCTCATCATATTTTACGCCTTCGACGCCATCGACCATTACAAGGGGGCCGACGACCTCACGGATGGTGGTGTACTCCTTACGCATCCTTTTCTCCTCCGTCTGTAAGTTTTCTGAGCTGCGCGGTCAGTTCGCCCGAAAGCTCGCGCGCAAGCTGCTTATGATCCTTTTCCGTGCAGTATTTATACCTGCCGAGGCGTTCCCTGACCGGCAGAGCGGAGATTTCCGCAAACTCCGCGCCGGCGGAAAGCGCGTTCCTTCCCCTGTCATAGAACTCAAGGAGCAGCTTCAAAAGCTCATGCTGCTTCGAGGGGGAGGTGTATGTATCGACCGCGTCAAACGCGTTCTGGTGCAGATAGTCCTCGCGGATGCTTCGGGCGGTTTCAAGCTTGAGCCTGTCCTGAACGCTCAGCGCGTCTATACCGACAAGGGATACGATCTCCTGAAGCTCCGACTCCTCCTGTAAAAGAGCCATTGCCCTTGTTACGGTCTCGCTCCAGTCCTCCGCCACATTGGAATCGAACCACGGGCTGAGGCGGTCTATGTAGAGTGAATAGCTTTGCAGCCAGTCTATCGCGGGGAAATGGCGGGCGTAAGCGAGCTTTGCCGAAAGTCCCCAGAACACCTTGACTATTCGGAGCGTCGCCTGCGATACGGGTTCCGAAATATCGCCGCCTGGCGGGGATACCGCGCCTATCGCTGAGACCGCGCCCTTTCTGCCCTTGCTTCCGAGTGTCACGACCTGACCGGCTCTCTCATAGAACTCGGCAAGACGGCTCGAAAGGTATGCGGGATAACCTTCCTCACCGGGCATTTCCTCAAGACGTCCGCTCATCTCACGCAGAGCCTCCGCCCATCTGGATGTGGAATCCGCCATTATCGCAACCTTGTATCCCATGTCACGGAAGTATTCCGCGATGGTTATTCCCGTGTAAATGGACGCTTCACGCGCCGCAACGGGCATATCGGATGTATTCGCTATAAGCACGGTACGCTTCATGAGCGAAAGTCCCGTGCGCGGATCGACCAGCTCCGGGAACTCGGTCAGAACGTCCGTCATCTCGTTTCCGCGCTCGCCGCATCCTACATAGACTATTATATCGGCGTCCGCCCACTTGGCGAGCTGATGCTGAACGACCGTCTTTCCGCTGCCGAAGGGACCGGGGACAGCCGCCACACCGCCCTTGGCTATCGGGAAGAATGTGTCGATGACCCTCTGACCTGTTATCATGGGTTCGTTCGGAGGAAGCTTTTCCTTATAGGGTCTGCCCCTTCTGACGGGCCATTTCTGGAGCATTGAAAGCTCCTTTTCGCCGTCGTCCGATTGAAGCTTTGCTATCGTATCAAGTATTGTGAAATTGCCTTCGGGAGCAAGCCATGTGAGCTTGCCCGACTCATTCGGCGGAACCATTATTATGTGCTTGACCGCGCCTGTCTCCTGAACGAAGCCAAGCTCGTCACCGCCTGTGAGCATATCTCCCACCTTTGCCGTGGGCTGGAAATTCCACTTTTTGCTTCTGTCGAGCGCGGGAGCCGCTATGCCCCTTGTTATCCTCGCGCCCGCGCTTTCAAACAGCGCGGTAAGAGGACGCTGTATGCCGTCGTATATGGATTCGATAAGTCCGGGAGCAAGCTCGACCGAGAGCGGTGCGCCCGTCGGATAAACGGGTTCGCCGGGGCCAATGCCGCCCGTTTCCTCGTAAACCTGAACAGAGGCTCTGTCGCCCCTCAGCTCAATAACCTCGCCTATAAGCTCCTTATCGGATACATGAACGACGTCATACATCTGGACATCGCCCATGCCGTCCGCCGTTATGAGCGGCCCCGCAACCTTGACGATGGTGCCGTGTTTTTTCGTCATGGATTATTCCTCCGTTAAATTCCTTCGTACCTTCGGGCTTTCGCCAAAAGGATTTATGTGCATGGAACGCCGCAGAATTTTGCCGGTTATTCCACTATAATACTCCTGATTCAGAACTGTAAATCCGCGCCTATTGCCTTCTCGACATTCGCGCTGACATTCCGCATTGCCGCACCCGTTGTTCCCGTGCTGTCGGGTATCGGGATTATCGCCGGAAAAGGCTTGGACTTATACTTTTTCACAGTCTCCGACGCCGCCTCGAATACCGGCTCCGTAATGAATATCACCTTGGTATTCGCCGCCGCAAGACGGTCGATTATCCTTCCCGCGGCCGAACCATCCGTTTCAAAATAGACCTCAAGTCCCGCCGCTCTGCCGAGAAGAACGGAATCCTTATCGCCTATTATAGCTATATCAGCCATAGAGTGCCACGCTCCTTTCCTCCAATGCCTCGGCGGGAATATCGCTGCGCTTCGCGGTGAGTATGAGGCGCACGACCTCGGCTTCACGCTCACGCGCAAGCTGGTACCCCACGATGGGCGCGGGGCTTTCGATGTCGGAGCGGCTGCGCGAGGCAAGCCTTAACAGATACTCGTCGCGCTCCCGCTCTATTGCGGAGGTATGCCCCGTCCTTATGTATTCGGCAAAGCATTTCCGAACAGCGTCCTTGAGCGGGCTTGTTTCCATCGGATTCTTGATGAGGTAGAGCGCCTGCTCCGGGGATGAGCCGTAGGCTTCGCCAATGCGCCTGAGCAGCTCCGCGCTGTACTCTCCGACGGGAAGAAACTGCCTGTCGGTAAAGCCCCTCGTTATGGCAAGTATGTTTGTGAAGTCGGCAAGCGCACCGAAATACTCGCGCACAAAGCCGTTTTTCAGGCTGTACGCATAGTTGATGTACGCGCCGTCTATGCTGCATGAAACCGCTTGGGGGTCGGGAGCCTTATACGTCGTGACGTCCAGCTCCTCAAGAGCGTTCACGAACTGCTTCGGAAGCATCGAGTAATCGCCCTTGGCTATTGCCGCCTTCAGCTTTTCACCGTCATATATGCCGCCGAAATCGAGGCTCGCGTCCCCAAGCTCAAGCCCTTGGAGCCTGAGCTTATAAAGGAGCTTTATGTTCGTGACGTCGTGCTTCATTCGGAACACTTTCGCTATGCCTGCGAAACGCTTGGGCATCAGCTCCTCCACAAGCGCGTATGTCTGCGTGAGCTTATAACGAATCATGGATTCAAGCTCATCGCCTTCCGACCCGGCATCCATACCGTAGCCGGATTCCGTCATTATTTTAAGACATTCCGCGTAGCTGCGGCTGCTCAAAAGTCTGCCCACGGTTTCGGGCGTCAGCAGCCCCTTCTCTATTACGCGCAGTCTTGCTATGCTGTTTATAAGGCTTTCAGCCATGGTTGTTTCCTTTACAGTCAGGTTTTACTTGAAAAGCTTCTTCGTCACTTCCGCTTCGGTAACTGTCCTTACCTCGGCAAGCAACGCTTCAAACGAGCAGTTCTTGTAGTAGTTGTTCCCTTTGAGGGTGAAGCCGTCGGATATGGTTCCGTCCGTTTCACCGAGCGTCAAGCCGCTTATGCCGCAGGAAGGCAGGAGCTTTTCCACGATGCCCCTGTCCTTTGCCGACGGGCAGACGACCTCCGAGCCCTCGCACTCACGCGCTATGAGCTTCTTTATGAGAGCCTCGCGCTTTTCGCCGCTCAAGCCGCAGAGCTTTTTATACGCCGAAGCATACGCTTCGTCTATGACGCCGCGCTTGAGTCCCAGAAGCTCCTTGCGTCCCTGAAGCTCCGCGTTTGTGCGGGCTGTCTTCAATGTCAGCTCACGCGCGTCGTTCGCCTTCTTGGTGAACTCATTGCGGACAAGCTCGCAGTCGCGCTCGAATTTCTGCTTAATGGCGGCGATCGCCTCCGTGGAACGCCATTCTATCGCGGAGGCGTTTTCGCGCGCTTCCTCCAATATGCTTGATATGAGCTTTTCAGCTCCGTTTGCTGTTTCCATAATCAGTACAAATAAACTTCAAATTAAGCAACCTTGATGCCGACGACCATCAGGATGGATACGATGAGGGCAAGTATCGCGTAAAGCTCGACCATGATGGCGAATGTGATACCCATACCGCCGTTGCCCTGCTTGGCGACGATGCCGATGCCCGCGCAGCAAACGCGGGACTGGAAGTACGCGCTTACAAGACCGACGATGCCGATGGGCAGGGAGGCATAGAAGAAGCTCAGACCGAGGTCGGTGGAGAGGTTGATGACCTCACCGGAGAGTATGCCGCTGAATACGGCGATGAACATTGCGATAACGAAGCCGTAAAGACCCTGTGTAGCGGGCAGAAGCTCGAATACGAGGCAGTTACCGCTCTTTTCGGGATCCTCAGCGGCGACGCCGGCAGCCGCGCGGCCTGCCATGCCAACGCCCAGAGCGGAACCGATGCCGGGAAGTATCATTGCGACGCAGACAGCTATCGCAGCCCAGATATAGCCTGCGGGCTCATCAGCCTTGGGGGGCTCCATTCCGGGGCCGGGATTCATAAAGCCGGGCTGCTCGCCGCCCATTGTGGGGGGCGTCGCGGACTCGCCGGAGGCGAATGCCGTGCTGCATACCGTGAGCGTGAGAAGGGCTATGAGAGCTATGATTGCGAATGACCTGAACTTTTTCATTGTTGAACTCCTTTTTGTTAAATTATTTAACCTTATTGTATTTTGTATTTATACCGAGCGGTGTAAAGAGCTTTCCGCCCGGAGTATAAAAACGGTTGTAGTATTCTATGAACTGAAGCCTCGCGCAATGGATGAACGCGCCGAGGGCGTTTATCGCCACGCAGAACACATGCAGTACGGCAAGCAGCGCGGCGGCTATTATGAAGCTTAAAACGGTCCCGACGACGGGTATCCCGGAGAGCATATCCTTGGCTATTCCGGCTACGAGGTTGAACGCGGAGCCCATGGCTCCCGTCGCAAGACCGAGCGCGAACACACGCGAATAGCTCAGAACATCGGACAGGAAGGTTGTGATGTCATAGAGCTTTCCGAAGCCGCCTATTATCCTTCCGAAGCCCTTCTTTTCCCTGCCGCCGAATACTATGAGCAGCAGAAGTCCTATTCCCAAGATTCCCCATCCTACATACTTGAGGCTGCCGCTTAAAAGCAGTCCGCAGGCGGCTCCCGCGAATATCATCAGCCATGAGCCGATATCGAACAGGGCTGTCTGCCAATCCCCGGCTTTAACGTGAAGGACTATGGATATTATCATTCCTATTATTATCTGACCGAACCCAAGGGCGCAGTAGAATATGATAGCTGTCATCTGATCCTTCATCGGGTCAAGCAGGGGGAACGGGAAGCTCTCACCGAATATGTCATACCAGTTCATGCCGAAGCAGGTTCCGGCGAGCAATCCAAACACCATTGTCGAAAGACCGCCCCAGAACAGTATCTTCGTTACCTTTTCGGTTCCACCCCTCGGCTTTTTGAGCTTGAGGAACAGCGCGGCGAATATGCTCATCACAAGCCCGTATCCCGTGTCGCCCATCATCAGCCCGAAGAAAAGGAGGTAGAACGGCGTCATAACCACCGTTGGGTCAAAGCCCCTCGGATCGGGAGCCGAATACATATTGGTTATGAACTCGAAAGGCGCGAAGAATTTATTGTTCTTGCAGTAGGTCGGGGGCTGCTCATCATCCAAAGGATCGCGTATCTCCAGATAGTGAACGGAGGCGTTGTCCTCGACTATATCCGTGAGCTTATCCGCCTCATCCGACCTTACCCAGCCTGTGAGCATGAATGTTTCGCGCGTTGCGAAAAGCTCGCAGCGGGCTTCGGCGCGTTTCTGATTTATGAGCGCGCCGTCAAGACCTCTCTTTAATACGACGGCTTCATCTCCGAGCGAGGCTATCTGTTTTGTCAGCTCCTCGTTCTCAAGCTCCAGCGACGCTACGCGGCTCGAAAGCTCGTCGATCGTTTCGGCGGGTATTCCCGAAGCATCGGGAATGTTGGCGTCCGCAAAGCCAAGTGAATGCAGTATTCCGAGCGTTTCGTCCCTCGTCGCGTTGGGTATGGCGGCAAGTATCGCTAACTTATTGCCCGCGCCCTCATATTTGTCATACATTATGCCCGCTTCATCAAGAGCCGAAAGCTTCTCGCTGCTTATAAGACCGAGTGAAAACGCCGCCGTCCTTGTGGGCTTTATGCTTTCAAGTGGTATCGAAACCGCTTCAAACGGGCGCAGAGCCTTTATCGTTGAGTTGAGCTTATCCCTTTCGCTGCGGCAGGACTGCTGCTTTTTTTGCAGAGTCTCAAGCCTGTCGCAGAGGGTGAGCGCATCGGGAACCGCCTTTATCAGCTCCTCCTCAGCCGTTTCCGGCATGGCTGTCAGGAACCCCTCCTTGGGCAGGTATGAGTTGAGCCTGCCGATCGCCGCCTTGATGCGCTGTACCTCGGAGTTTGCTTCGGCAAGCTCCGATTCGCAGGTTGCCCTGAAAAGCCCCGACATAGAGTTCTTTCCGGCGTCGGCAGCCTTTCCGTCGCCACCCTCGTCCGTGCGTTCCAACTGAACGACCCCGTTTTCCTGAAGCGCCTTCATTATGCGCCGCTCGTCCGACTTGCGCGCGAACAGCGATATGTGCTTCATTGGTACGATCATTGTTTATTTCTCCGATTTTATAGCTTATTAAGTATGTGCTGTGTGATTATTTCCGCCGCCGCGGGAAGGCTCTTTTTAGCCTGCGCTATAAGCGCTTCGGCATTGGCTCTGTTCTTCTCAAGCAGCCTTGCCGCCTCGGTCTCGGCTTCCTTTTCAGCCATGGCGGCGGCAAGAGCCATTCCCGCCTTCGCTTCCTCGCGGACGTTCTTCAAAGACGCGGCGGCCTCGTCCTCGGCGGCTGCCTCGGCGTTCCTCGCGTTCTCCTGCGCGTTCCTGCGCATGACCTCGGCGTCGGCTTCGGCTGCGGCTATACGCTCAATAATTGTCGGCATTTTTATAAAAATCCCCTTATAAAATATTAATATACATTTCCACTCGACCGATATAGGCGTATTATGCGCCTATTCGGCTGTATATCATTATAGCAGTTATTCCCATTAATTGCAAGTATAAAAAATGTTTTTTGCGAATTAATCGGAACGGCAATAAAAAAACACAGAGAAATGCCCCCGTGTTTTTCGGAATAGTCTTAAAAGCAAAGCTCGTTCTGCTTAAATCCGTCGCCAATCAGCGGTTACATATGCTTTTCGGAATCGGGTTGGCGCTTGTATAGTAAATGCTGATTAAATCAGAAAGCTCTGATAGTATTGATATTGCGACCAAAGGGAGCCGCGCGAGCGTGCAGTGTTTAGAAATCGCAACGGTGTT
>CADAGD010000049.1 GCA_902787375.1 uncultured Eubacteriales bacterium | reverse complement strand
GACAATGATTAATTAACGTCTTGAGAATGAGCTGATTTAAAGCATATAGCTTTCAATCGATTTTTGCCGTTCTACCTTGCCGTTTTTCAAAAAAAGCAAGGATATTTCTCGCAGGAGCGGTAAATCTTGCTTGGTTTTCCGAGATTCCGCGCCTATCGCGGCGCGTGCGCGCTGACCCGCGCGGCTCCCTTTGGTCGCAATATCAATACTATCAGAGCTATCTGATTTAATCAGCATTTACACGAGAACACAAGCCGCGCCATCTGCTGAGTTTCAGGCGACCCCATCTGTACGAAAAGCGTCAAATTTGATGCAGGCGTAATATTCCTCTTGTTTTTTACAGAAGGGTGATGTACAATACTGTCAGAAAATAAATACAGGGGAGCTTGTATCGGCAGGCTGAGAGGAAGTTATCAAACTTCGACCCTATAACCTGATGCGGATAATGCCGCCGTAGGAAGTCATCAAGGAAGATTTTTTACAGGGGACTCCGTTCGGGCGTCCCCTGTATTTATTATACGCAACAGGCGTTGAGGTCAGCATCGAGGAGCTTGTTACAAAGCCGATAAAAGCAGTACTGTCAAGCTTTTTCCGTCAAAGACGAATGAGAGGTGACGCCGCAGAGTATCACCTGCTCAAGCAAGCCAACGATGGAAAAGCCAAGAATAATGCCCATTATCAATCAGAGTTTTTTTCATCCTCCCGGAAATGCCCTCAATAACAGCTTGTGCAGAAAAAAAGGAGATGTATTGTATGCTTAAAGAAATGTTTGAAAACGTCAGAGCCAAATCCCCACTCATCCACAACATCACGAACTATGTCACAGTAAATGACTGTGCCAACATAGTTCTTGCCTGCGGGGGATCGCCCATTATGTCAGACGATGCGGACGAGGTTGAGGAAATCACGGCTATTTGCAGCGGTATCAATATCAATATCGGCACGCTGAACAGCCGAACCATTGCTTCAATGCTTTTAGCCGGAAAGAAAGCCAACGAGCTGAGGCATCCCGCCGTTTTGGATCCGGTCGGAGCAGGTGCTTCAAAGCTGAGAACCGATACCGCAAAGAAGCTCCTTAATGATGTCAGGTTTGATGTTATTCGCGGCAATGTATCGGAAATCAAAACCCTCGCCTCCGGCGCAGGAACAACAAAGGGTGTGGACGCCGGCATTGAAGACCGTGTAACGGAGAACAATCTCGACGAAGCAGTTGCCTTTGCAAAGGCGTTTGCGAAAAAGACCGGGGCTGTCATAATTATTACCGGCGCGATCGATATTGTATCGGACGATAAGACCGCATACTGCATACGCAACGGTCATCGCATGATGTCTTCAATAACCGGTACCGGATGCCAGTTATCCGCACTTACTGCGGCATTCATAGCGGCAAATCCCGAAAATGTACTAAAAGCCTCTGCCGCTGCCGTTTGCGCAATGGGGCTTGCCGGCGAAATAGCGCACGCAAGACTGTCTGAAACGGACGGCAACTCCAGTTACAGAAATTACATAATCGACGCGATTTACAACATGACTCCGGAGCTGCTTGAAGAGGGCGCAAGGTATGAAATGCGATAATAGGGCGATGCTCCTGTATGCCGTGACGGACAGGGCATGGGTTGGCGAAAAAAGCCTGTATGAACAAGTCGAGGCGGCTCTGAAAGGCGGAGCAACCTGCGTTCAGCTTCGTGAAAAGGAGCTTGACGAGGAAGCTTTTCTCTCTGAAGCAATGAAGCTGTCCGCGCTGTGCAAAGAATATGGAGTGCCATTCTTCATAAACGACAATGTTGAGATAGCCATCAAGTGCGGAGCCGACGGCATCCATGTCGGGCAGGACGACATGAACGCTTCTCTCGTCCGCGCAAGAGTGGGCAACAATATGATGATCGGCGTATCGGTTCATTCCGTTGAAGAGGCTCTTGAAGCGGTCAAAAACGGCGCTGACTGTCTTGGAGTTGGAGCTATGTTTTCCACCTCCACAAAAACCGACGCTGATGTTCTGCCATTGGAAACGCTGCGCGATATCTGCAACGCCGTAGATATCCCCGTTGTGGCAATAGGCGGGATAGGGAAATCAAACATCTCCATGCTTGCCGGAACCGGCGTATCGGGTGTTGCGCTCGTCAGCGCCATATTTGCCTCCGACGACATAGAAAGCGAATGCCGTCAACTCCGCCGTTTATCCGAAGAAATGGTGAACTCATGAGGTTTAAATGCGCTGTTTTTGATTTTGACGGAACGCTGTTCGATTCCATGTCAGCTTGGGAAAGCGTTGGAGAGATATACCTGCGCTCCCTCGGCAAAGAGCCAATGCCGCACATGCGCGACGACGTTCGTGAATTAAGCCTTTATGACTCCGCATGTTATCTCAGAACACGGTATGCCCTCGATATTTCCCCTGCCGAGATAATGTCCGGCATCAACCGAGTCATTGAAAACTTTTATATCCATGAAGTACAGCCCAAGCCCGGCGCAATACGTTTTCTTGAGTACCTTAGACAGCATGGAGTTTCACTCTGCGTCGCAAGCGCGTCGGATCGCTATCTTATCGAGGCAGCACTCTCAAGATGCGGCGTGACGCCTTTGATTGATGCAATTTTCACATGCACCGAAGTCGGCTGTAGCAAGAATGAGCCGATCATATTCCGAACGGCTATGCAGCACTTCGGAGCTGCTCGCAGCAATACCGTCATATTTGAGGATGCTATACACGCAGTAAGAACGGCAAAGCGTGACGGCTTTTATACTGTTGCCGTATATGACAGCAGCGAAAAACATCAGGCCGAGTTAGAACAGCTTTGCGATTGTTATATTAAGGATTTTGAACATACAGACCCATTCTTGGAGTTTGCTTGGGAATGACGCGCCGAGGCAGGCTTCAAGCGGCACATTGGGGGCACCACCTTGTGCCGCTATAAAAAACGATGCTGACTATGGAAAGGAGAAAGAATGAGAATTAAAACAGCATTGACCATTGCAGGCAGCGACTGCAGCGGAGGCGCCGGTATTCAGGCCGATTTGAAAACGATGACCATGAACGGTGTTTATGCTATGAGCGCTATCACGGCACTTACCGCGCAGAACACGACCGGCGTAAAAGCGATACTTGAATCAACTCCGGAGTTTTTAAGGCAGCAGATAGATGCGGTATTCGAGGATATCCGTCCCGATGCCGTGAAGATCGGCATGGTATCCTCCGCCGATCTTATCGGCGTTATAGCGGACAGGCTTAATTATTATCATGCCGGGAACGTGATTATTGATCCCGTCATGATAGCAACCTCAGGCTCGCCGCTCATTAAAGCGGAGGCGATAGAGGTAATGCTCAAGCAGCTTTTGCCGCTTGCTGTTCTTTTAACTCCCAATATACCGGAAGCACAGGTACTCTCAGGCGTTAAGATTGATTCCAAGGCCGATATGGAGGCGGCTGCCAAAAAGATCGGCGATACTTACCGCTGTTCTGTGCTTGTCAAAGGAGGTCACAGCGTCAATGACGCTAACGATCTCCTGCATTATCGCAACGAGTACCACTGGTTTAACGGTGAGCGGATAGACAACAAAAACACGCACGGAACCGGGTGTACCCTCTCATCCGCGATAGCTTCAAACCTTGCGAAGGGCTTCGACCTTATCGAAGCTGTGCAGAGAGCAAAGGATTATATTCAAGGCGCGCTTTCCGCTCAGCTCGATCTGGGTGTGGGCTCCGGCCCTCTCCTGCACAATTTTGATCTCCATTCCATTTTTGCAGACGAAAAAAAATAATTGCTTGAAAGGATCAGACTATGAAAAACTATACAACACAAATGGATGCCGCAAGAAAGGGTATAATCACTCCCGAAATGAAGGCTGTCGCAGCCAAAGAATACAGGACAGAAGATGAGATAAAAGAACTTGTCGCAAGAGGACAGGTTGTCATCTGCGCCAACAGACTGCATACCTGCATAGAGCCGAACGGAGTTGGCTCCATGCTCCGCACCAAAATAAACGTAAATCTTGGCGTTTCGCGCGACTGCAAGGATTACGACATAGAAATGCAAAAGGTTATGGCTGCCGTAAATATGGGTGCGGAGGCAATAATGGACCTTTCATCCCACGGCGATACACGTCCATTCCGCAGAAAGCTGACCTCTGAATGCCCCGCGATAATCGGCACAGTTCCCGTGTATGACAGCGTCATCCATTATCAGAAGGATCTCGCAGAGCTTACCGCAAAGGACTTTATAGATGTAGTTCGTCTTCACGCGCAGGATGGTGTGGACTTTGTGACGCTGCACTGCGGCATCACCCGCAAGACGATCGAGCAGATACGGAAACATAAGCGAAAAATGAATATCGTTTCAAGAGGCGGTTCCCTTGTTTTCGCGTGGATGAGCATGACGGGAGAGGAAAATCCGTTTTATGAATACTTTGATGATATTCTTGAAATCTGCCGCGAGTACGATGTAACCATTTCGCTTGGCGACGCCTGCCGTCCCGGATGTCTTGCCGACGGCAGCGACGTATGCCAGATCGAAGAGCTTGTTCGCCTTGGGGAGTTGACAAAGCGCGCGTGGGAAAGGGATGTTCAGGTCATGGTCGAAGGCCCCGGACATATGCCGCTGGATCAAATAGAAGCCAACATGAAGCTTCAGCAAACGATCTGCATGGGTGCGCCATTCTATGTGCTGGGACCTATCGTTACCGATATCGCTCCCGGATACGATCATATTACCTCGGCGATCGGAGGCGCTGTTGCCGCGGCTTCCGGAGCCGCCTTCCTTTGCTATGTGACGCCAGCGGAGCATCTTGCTCTTCCGGACGTCAATGACGTAAAACAGGGTATAATCGCTTCGCGTATCGCCGCTCATGCCGCAGATATTGCCAAAAAGATTCCTCACTCAAGGGATATCGACGACGCAATGGCGGACGCGCGAAGAACCTTCGATTGGGAAAAACAATGGGAATGCGCCATTGATCCCGAAACAGCCAAAGCCATACGCGACAGCCGCTCTCCCGAACACGAGGACAGTTGCTCAATGTGCGGCAAATTCTGCGCTGTAAGAAGCATGAATAAAGCGCTCAACGGCGAATACATTGATATTTTATAAAATCATCCATTCATTTTATAAGATTCTATATTTATATTAAATGCTAAAAGAGGTTTCGACAATAGATTGAACGAAATCTCTTTTGCGTTTAATGCTAAGTAAGTAATGATTAACTAACGTATCGAGAAAGTTTCATTTTTAACAACAAGCTTTCATTCGGCTCATTCCCAAGACGTTAATTAATCATTGTCTACCTGAGGGCTGACATTGAGCAATTACTTCTTCAAGGTCGGTGCGGCGTATACGCTTCCCTCGCAGCAAAGCTGCTTCGGCGTTCCGTTAAAATCGCAACACCGTTGCAATTTCTTAGCACTTCACGCACGCGGCTCCCTCTGGTCGCAAATTCAACACTCTCAGAGCTTTATTGAGTTAATAAGCGTCTACTTAGAAAAAACATTTTTCTCAGTATCGATATTCACTTTAGCCTCTGAGCCTGTCAATTACCTGGATTATGACTCGCCAGCCATTCCGCGTCCCGGAGCAATCTGGCGTGCAATTCCTCATAGGAAAGCTCTCCCGCCTCCTGCCATGAGTATCCCTCCGCCTTATAACGCGACGCCGCGGGCTTTAAGTCGCAAGTATAATGCCCATCTCCAACATCCCTGTCGAAGCCTATTACGGTGAAGCCTGCCGCATCCTTTCGGAGCGTCAGTATTATCTCCTCCCCTACCCCAAGGCTTATGCCGTCGGTTATATCGGTTTGGACATGGAATCGCGCCCTTATAATATCTCCCGTATCCTCAAATGTTTCCAGTATGTCCGCAGTTCCCTTCTTGACCGACACAAGCGGCTTTGATATGCCAAGCTCCACGTCTTCGACATTGAGAAGCGCGTCCCGGAAAAAGAGATCGGTTTCCTCGTTCCTCTCCATAATATCGGAAAAATCACAGACTTCGCCAGTATTTTTCCCAAGCCAGTAGCGATACATAAGCTCCGACGCGGTTTCCTCTGCGGATAGGATGTCGGGCGTCATCTCCTGCTCGGCTTCTTTCAGCAGGATATTTATAGCATTCAGCCTGACAGCCTTCTCCTCGTCCGACGCGGAAACGGATTCCAGCTCCAAAAGAAGCTGTTTAAGATACTCCCCGTTCCGTCCTTCCCCACGCAAAGCAGAAAAGCTCAGGCAGCCGTTGTCAATAGGGAGCATATCAAAGCTCGCTCCGCTTTCCGGAACTGCTCCAAAGGTTTTTTCATGCGCTTTAACATATTCGCAATAGGCTTCGGACTGCATCTCTATCCCTTCTATATGTATGCCATCGGTGTTTTTCCATAATCTGACGGTGCATTCCTCCGTATCCGCGCTTGCGCCGTCCTTTGCCGTCAGGCTGAGCTTGGCATGAACCGTGAATCGAAACGCCTTTTGCTCCGCCTGTATTTCGGATATTTCAAGCTTTCCCGCATTCGCGTCGTCGGGTACGGCTTCCCTGCGCGTCAGCAGATGATTGAGATATGCCGCCGCAAGATAGTTTTCGCGTTCATTCATGCTGTTCTCCCTGAAGCAGCGGGACGCCGCATCATAATCGCATACGGCAAGCGAATAAACAGCGTCGTTCAAGAGCTTTTCTATCCGTTCGCAGTCGGCGGCATTTGCCTCCCTTTGAGCTGCCGCGGCGTACACGATGTCGCTCACGACGGGCATCTCAGCCGCAAGCGCGGGATGTGCGCCAAACAGTATCGCCGAGGACAATATGAGCGCGACCAGTATGGCGGCAGCGGACATGAGAGGCTTGAATGCACTCTTTACGGGTTTGTTGCGCTGCGTACACCTCTGTTTCAGCTCCGAAACGGCACCTTCTATCATGTCATTGTATTCCTCGGACATCGGAGGAATGAAAGCATCCACGGCTTCTCTTATATCATTATCAATCCCTGTCATTGTTTTTCTCCTTCCATGTGTATCCTGATGAGTTCCCTTGCGCGTGAAAGCCTGCTCATTACCGTACCGCGCGGGATACCGACTGTTTTTGCTATCTCGCCCGTTGAATATCCGAGCTTGTAATACAATACCAGCACCTCTCTCAATTCGACGCTGAGGCTCCCAACGGCGGAGCTTAAATCCATTCCCTCCTCAAAGTCCTTTTCATCCGAGGGGACAATGCTCTCCTCAAGCTCCGCGAATCGCTTTCTCCGCCTTATCAGCAGAAAGCATTCGTTTCGCAGTATCGCAAGCAGCCACGGTTTAAGCTTTGCTTCGCTGCGCAGCTTCGGCAAGCCGTCAAACGCCTTTATGATCGCGTTGTGGACGGCATCCTCGGCATCCTCGCGGGATTTGGTTATGCTGAAAGCATAGGCAAACATATCTGCCCGCAGGGCTGTAATACCGTCGAAAAACCAATCGGCTCTTTCCCGAACCATAAGCACCTCCTGTTCTGTATTTTTTGCTTCTGCTTATATGATGGTTTAAAGGGCGGCTCGATTCACAAAAAAGTGAAAACAAGGAAATATATTATCATGCGAGGTCATGCTTTCTTTTTTCGGCAATCCATGCTATAATACGGCTGACACCAAACCAAATCGGAGGGCTTATGTTTGAAGACAGCTTCCGCTCGCTATGTGAAGCGGCGGCGGACAACGAGGTTTTTCATTCCGAATACACGGTAAAAAATAAAACCGCCGTCTTTACGATGCTAAGGCGAATAATAAAGCTTGAGATCGTTTTCAGGCGCGCATCCCTCGGCGGCATAAACAACATACTCTATTGCCGAGTATATCCGAACAAGACGGAGGATGTTTTTTATTTCCTTCCCGAAGTGTTTGTCGAGCTTGGCATTGACGAATACCGAAGCACATTCTTTTCAATGATAGAAAACGAGCAAAGGCTCAAGGTCTGTTTCGATGCGCTTTGGAGCATTGTATCCGAGCATATTTCCCGAATAGAGGAGGCGGCGGCAAACGGGCTTCTTCCGACCCGCAGGGATGTTGCCGAGGATGATTATGCCGAACGCAAGCTCATGTTTTCCGAATACCCGCAAAAGGCGCGCGAGCAGTTCGTTTTACTTACCTATACAAAAGGGAACGCATACAGCGCACTCCTGAAAGGAGACACGCGGAAGGCGATCAAGCTTCTTGAAAAATCGCGCTTAAAGGGGCGTTCCCTTGAATATCAGAACAGGCTTTGCGAGTATCTTAAATCGCACGGCGATTATAAGCCCATGCCGGACGCCTGCAACGCGCTTCGGGATGACGCCTTCGCCGAAAGGAAGGCTCTGCCGGTTTCCATTGGCATTTATACCTCCATAACGGCTATCCTGTCAATAGTGTTCTTCGCCGCAAAGCTCATATTCGATTACTTCTTCTCAAAGGGAACGATAGCTGTATATGGCGCCCCGTGGTATTTCTGCATAATACTTGCCGCCCTCCCCGCGATGTTCGGCGCGATATTCTTCCGAAAAGGGCTTATGAAGCTGCTCTATCCCAAGCGTGCCAAATCCATGATAGAACGCGACGAGATGAAAAACAGCAAGAGCGTCAATACCCTCGCCGGATGCGCTTTTATCGCGGCGTCGGCATTTGCAGTATTCGCCTTCACAATGATTTGCCTCCCTGCGGTACGCGTATACGACGACCGATTTGACACGGCAGATGAGGAAAACATATACGAAAGAGAAGAATTCCTGTTTTCGGATATAGACGTGATCTACCGCATATCAGCTCGATACAACGATTACGGAGACAGGATAGAGCGCGGCTCATACGTCATAACAACAAGGGATGGGCGAAGATTCGATCTTGATTCCGGCCTCTCCGAAAAGCAGACGAGGGAGGAGCTTCTTCCGATGCTCGAAGGCTATTCAATACCGATTATCGAACTCGACTCGGACAGGGAGCTTCCGTAATAATCAGACTGAAAACGCGTACCAGTCGTGGTTCGCGTTTTAAAAATACCCTTCTTTTCCGGTAGGCAAGATGGAGATATTTTTCAAATTATGTGCCATTGCTGATATTCCTTGCCGTTGCGGGGCTTGAAGGCATATTCAGCAGAATAAATGTTGGCGTGGCAGCCAAGCCGATTCGGCTATTTGACACGCCAATAGCCGTTCTTATCCCTGTCCATAAGCCCTTCCCCTTTCATGTCACGGCGAATGGTGCAGAAATCAGCATGGAAATCCGCAATTATGATATTCACTTCCCGCTCCGAATAGATGCGGTCGTACTCGAATGCGTCGGCAATGACCTCCAAAACTATGCGTTCCTTCTTGCGCTGTGCGGGTATGGACTTGAGCTTTCCATATTCAAAGAAGGCGTTTATAACCTTTTGACGGTATTGCGCGTCGCGTCTTACCTGAGCCTCCGCCTCGTCGGACTCCTCGTTGAGTATGTCAAGGATGCTGACCTCAAACACCTCTTTATTCAACGAGTACATCATATAATACTGGCTCTTATATGATGTAACAGCCCCGGCGTCAGCAAGCTTTTTGAGATGGAAGGACAGCGTGGGAGCGGATATGCCCAGCCTTTCGGCAAGCCGCTCAACATACATATCCTCGATGGCAAGCGATTTCAATATCTGCAATCTCGACTTGTCCGACAGGCATTTGAAAAGACCTATGGCTTCATGCTCCGTCATTATGCTTCCTCCGATATTCTGTTGAAGTATTCCATTATTTCAGCGACCGCGCCCGGCTTTATGCTCTCGATTTGCATTTTGACCGCGTCGTAATGCTTCACGGCGTTCTCATAGGACGCAGCCCAAGCGGAGGGTATATTCTCAAGCCTGTCTATATAGAATCGGCGTACCTTTTCCTCATCCCCTCCGCACGCCTTATCAGCCGCCGCAAGAACTGTGAGGAATATGTCGTAGACGTTCGCTCTTATCCTCTCAAACACGGTTTCATCCCCGCTCCTCGTCCTACAAAATCAATGTGGTCGGATGCCTCGTTCATGCCGCCGAACATATTGTTCGCGCCTATGGCGATATGAAACTTCCATAAAAATGGTTTAGCACAGACCAAACTTCAACATTTCTAAACCTGTTGAAAGTCATCCGACAAGGATATGCCTCGCAGGGACGGTAAATCTTGCTTGGTCTATCGGGTTACGGCACGCACCTGCTGCAAAAGCACCCCGGACGCACCCTGAGCGGCAACCGCTTCCATAAAGCTGTTTGCAAGCCACTTGTCCTCATCCTCGCCCCGGAAATGAACAAGCATGACCTCCGTTACACCGCTTGCCTTTACAAGCCTTGAAATCGTTTTAAAATTCATAGAATCACTTCCGATCCGCTTATATATTAGCACAATCAAATTGAATTTGTAATATCATTCGGATAAATATAGAATTAAATTCGGCACTGAAGTCAAGTTCTTTGCTTCCCTGCTAAAATTAATATATCTTCTCTCAATATTGAAATCCTTTTGTATTCGCTGTATAATAGTCAAGAATGACGTCGTAAGACAATGTACTGCCAATACCAAAGGCTCATTGCAGCAAACACCGTTTTACATGGTCATTCATAAAAACGACGCCTGTTCCGAGCTTATCCGACACTTTCCCGTGTCGCTCGCCATGCGCCCGTCATATGGAGCGGTATCGAAGTGGTCATAACGGCCCTGACTCGAAAACGTTCGGCCTTCTCGGAACCCTCCGCTCAAAAAGCCCTTGTATTCATTGAGTTTTTTGAGGCTTGAAAACTCAATATTCCCGTTTGTTCTCTCCTCCTTTTCTCTCCTTTTTCCGGAGCATCGGAGAGGCCAAAATACCGTGGAGCGGTATCGAAGTGGTCATAACGGTCCTGACTCGAAATCAGGTGTAGGGCAACCTACCGTGGGTTCGAATCCCACCCGCTCCGCCATCAAAGAAACCTCTTTTGTCTACCAGGGCAAGAGAGGTTTTTTCATTGCTTGATACGATTGGCTGTGGTATAATCAGCTCGATAAATCGGGATTTGTCGGGATACCTGTCGGCATGGAAAATCGGGAAACAGTTTTGAACTGACGATGCATTACAACCTGATTCGGGGGGATTGAATGAAACTAATTTACACCGTTCAACACACGCAGTCTGAGCACCATACCAATGGTATGGTAGGTTCATGGACGGACTGGAACCTGACAGATTTAGGGAAACAGCAGGCCGATCGAATTGCCGAAAAGCTGAAGCAGGAGCTGGGTGGTAAAGAAATCATTTTATATACTTCTGACCTAAAACGGGCAAAACAAACTGCGGACAGCATCGCGTCCCGGTTTCGGGTTGAACCGATCATGAAAAAGGAATTGAGGGAACGTAATCTCGGACGATGCTGCGGAAAATCTGTACAATGGTTACGGGAGAATCTGGAATGCGATGAAAAGACAATTGATGACCG
>CADAGD010000048.1 GCA_902787375.1 uncultured Eubacteriales bacterium | reverse complement strand
CTTTGGCGGAAGCGTGGAATCCCAAGAGGTTGGTCTGCCCATTACAAGGGACGGACTTGTACTCCCCTGCGGCGCGACGGGCCGCTGGGAGCGTTGACAGTTTGAATGAAAATACTGTATGAGGACAATCACATAATAGTAGTCGTAAAGCCCGTAAACGTCCCCGTTCAGGCGGATGAAACGGGCGATTTGGATTTGCTTACCGATTTAAAAGCATATATCAAGCAGAAGTATTCCAAGCCCGGAGAGGTTTTTCTTGGGCTTGTTCACCGTCTTGACCGTCCGGTTGGCGGCGTAATGGTATTCGCAAGAACAAGCAAGGCAGCGTCAAGGCTCCAGCCGCAGTTTGCCGACAAGAATGGCTCAGGCGCGAAAAAACGCTATGCCGCCGTAACCTGCGGGAATCCCCCGTTTTCCGAAAAGCTTGAGGATTTTCTTCTGAAAAACGAGAGTGAACGCAAATCTGCGGTAGTTCCCGAAAACACCGAGGGCGCAAAAAAGGCAAGCCTTTATTTTGAGAGGGTGACTTCAAAGGACGGGCTTTCCCTGCTCGACATAGAGCTTCATACCGGACGGCATCACCAGATAAGGGTTCAGCTATCCCACGCGGGATTCCCCATCTGGGGGGATCAGAAATACAATCCGACCGCCGTTCCCGGTCAGCAGATAGCTCTCTTTGCCTATTCGCTTTCATTTGAGCATCCCACGACGCGCGAACGCATGACGTTCACCGCCGTACCCAAGGGCGGTATCTGGAACAGCTTCGCGGACGAGGCGGTTCTTCTAAGCTCAGGGCTTAAATGCATGTATTCCGACAGGGACATACTCGTAATAAATAAGCCCTATGGGGTTACAGTTGCGAATGCCGACGGCGGGGACAACACGCTTGAGGCACAGCTTTCGGCTTCGGGTATGCGCGTATACCCCGTCCAC
This sequence comes from uncultured Eubacteriales bacterium, assembly GCA_902787375.1. Taxonomy (GTDB): domain Bacteria; phylum Bacillota; class Clostridia; order Christensenellales; family CAG-138; genus UBA3857. Next base: position 11,566 of record CADAGD010000048.1, on the reverse strand, counting down.
CGTCTTGACGCGCCCACACAGGGACTTGTCATATTCGCAAGGAACACAAGAGCCAAGGAAGCTCTCGATATTGCCATAAGGGAGCGGACGATAAAAAAGACCTACCGTCTGCTCGCAGGCGGCATTCCCGAAAAAAAAGAGGGAACGCTCACCTTTTATGCCGTAAAAAACAGCTCGGCGGCAGCCCCCGTCAGGGTTCTCGACCGCAGGGTCACAGGCTCCGCCCAGATGATCACAGACTATCGCGTCATAAAAAGCTTTGACGGCATATCGCTCATAGAAGCCACTCTTGTCACAGGGCGCACGCATCAGCTCCGCGCCAGCTTCGCGCATATAGGCTGTCCAATACTCGGAGATGACAAGTATGGCTCAAGGGAGCTGAACCGCTCCCCCGTAAGCCGCGCTTACAGGAAGCGTTCGCCGCTCTGCCTTGCCGCGACGGGCATCGAATTCGGATTCCCAAGCGGCTCATATCTTGAAAGATTGAACGGCTTTAAACTGTTTACTCAGGCTTTGTTTGAATAATAAAGAGGCTGCCCCGCTCGGAGCAGCCTTCAGCTTACAGACAAAGTCCGCTTTTTTGGCTTCCCCTCATAGGGGAAGGCAGGTATTTCCGGCGCATTTTCGGTGCTGTCAGCAGCCCTTATAATTCTATCGTGTTTTCAATACGCCGTATTCCATTCACACATCATAGAGCTTCTGCATGAGCTTATTCGTTTCCGAGGTATAGTCGTAACCGCCGCTTGAGAGCATATGGAGGCTGAGCTTATACTTCTTTCCGTCCACGCCGACAACGGTAAGGCTTCCGTTATTGCCGGCGGCAGGCTCGCCGCAGTTTCCGGAAGCTATTTCAAACCCTCAAAATCACGAATGCCGAGCTTTTCGTTGGGAAGCGTACCGCATCCGAAAAATGCCGCCGCGCACATTATAAGTACCGGTATGCTTGCTCTGAATCTTATATTATGCTTCTCCTTAAATATAAATCAGCTTGCTGTTATAATCAGCCGCTATAAGCACTCCGGTATTCAGCACATGGACAAAGCCGCTGCTTTCCCGGCTGCACTCATTCTGTTTTTCGAGTATACGTCCATTCTCAAGCGATAAGAATACCTCCGCGGCATCCGATATCGCCACATCAAACACGCCGTTCTGCACATAGCTTGCCTTGCAGATATTGTTGTACATGAGTGAACGGAGTATCTCACGCAGCCTTTCACGGTAGGACATACCTTCGGGGCAGAGTTTTTTGAGCTTCGCCGCAATATGACAGCACGCGCCCCTTGCATCACCTTCAAAGTATTCGCCGATTATGGCTCCTATTCCGCTTTCGTCGGCGTTCCTTTGCTCAAGAAGCCTTTCAAGACAGCTTTCGGGCAGTTCGGGCAGTTTATGCTTGACGAGAATGCCTCCAATATCCGCTCCGAATTTGAGCATGTCCTTCAGCTCTTTATGCTTCACCCTGTTCTTGTATTCCGCACCGAGGCATTCATTGACATTCACCCTCCTGTCACGGAACGATTCATCATACGGATGAAGCTCGTCCATTTTGGCGTTGACGTCCGCCTCCATATAGGACTCGACCATGGGATAGTTGAGGAACAGTTTGCCGTTGTCGGCAGCGTCATTGAAATGCTCCTGCATCCTTGCAATGCTGTCCTCGCTGAAATAGGTATCCTGCCTTTCATAATCGAATACGAGGAATATGTTTTTAAAATCCCTTTTTCGCAGAATATTTGCGTCGCCCTCAAGCCCCTTATGCTTTGAATAGACGAAGGGTATGTCTATGTCCGCGTCGTCCCAATCATCTCCGTATTCCTCATCTATGTCCTTGACCAGCGAATAGATATTGGTTTCATAAACGACCACGTCATCCATCGAGATTTTCAGCTCAGGGAAGCCGCAGAATATGCTCTTGAAAAGCACGTCCCGCTCATGGAAGCCCTCGACGACGAGCATGGTTCTGCCTCTGACGCGACCGCCGATTTCTGTATCATTCATAATCGGCAAACTCACCGCCTATGTACATCTTCTCAAGATTATGCCCCTCACGAAGCTCCCTTGATGTCGCCCTCATAAGCGGAGTTATCCTGCCATCGCTCGAAAGGATCAACAGGCAGTCCGGGCGCATGAGGTGATTGGACATCAGATTCGTATTATGCGTGGTGAATATAACCTGCGTCTGCGGCATATTCTTTTTAAAATATCTCACCACGTTTTCCGCCATTTCATAATGGTAGAAGGCATCAAACTCATCCATTATTATTATGCTTGGCTTTCTTATAGTCCTTGCAATAAACCGTGAATACAGCCTCATCAGCGACAAAGTTCCGCTCGACGCGGTATTGGCAAAAGGTATCCTTCGTCTGTCATGCACAAAGTAAAGCTGATAGCTGTCATCGGGAAGCCGCTCAATTTCCAATTCGCATGGTATTCCCATCTCATTCAAGAACTGCTCAAAGTCCTTGAGGACAGCTTTATCCTTGAGGATGCTGTAAATGCGGCTTGGCATAAATCTTGAATAGTACGGTTCCCTTGACTGATCCACCACCGTTATTCCGGATATGGCAGTTCCCAACTTCCTCATTACGGAGCCCGGAGGGAACACTCCCACATTCATAAGCCAGGACAGGAACGATGGCATTGGCTCGCGTTCATCATCCTCGGATGGCATGAGCCCTTCCAAATAAACGTCCGTATTCATTTCATTTGCGTCGATCAGAGATAGATTCAGCGCATTGAAAGCGGAAGTGTCAACGTCAAAATCAAACGCCTTTTCGCCGTTCACCTCAAGGCACTCCCATGTATAGCGGTTTGAAGGTGCTTTCCTGTAGCTGTAAACGACCTCACTTTCCCCGAATTGGAAGCAGTATTTGAAGAACGCCGTCGTTTCATCCGAATCTGCATTCAGAAAGAACACGTCGTCGGGTCTTGAACGAAAGCTCATCCTCATGCTTCTGACATCCTCTATGGCATCGCAGAGATTGGATTTGCCCGTCGCGTTGCGTCCGTAGATGATCAGCTTGCCGAGGCAGCCCTCCGTTATACAGTCCTCATTGAATTTATAGCCCGCGACATCCGAAAAATCAAGCACGAGCCTGTTCTTGAAATTGCGGTAGTTTTCAACCTCGAATCTTTTAAGCATCAAAACGCCTCCCTTCTCCTGTCATAAACAGTATACTACCGTTTTATCAAAATATCAACAGCCTGCCGTAAAAAAAATACGGCAGCTTTTGCAGAGCAAAGCCGCCGTATAAAACTCATAATTATTTCTCCGCCGTCAGAACCTCGGCTCCCGACGCATCCTCGTCGAGCAGGAACGAGAACCCGCAATATGTGCGGCTGCCCTCGAAGTAATAGTCCATGTTCTCCATTATGGAATCGAGGCTGTCGGAGTTGATATTCAACGCCTGTATGCAATGCGCAAAAAGCCTTGTGGAGCCTTCCTCGTCGAGCGTTTTCAGAAGCTCCCTGTCCATCCAGAAGGATATGCTCGTTATGTAGCCCTCCGTGTCGGTGCTGCCCATGACGATGAGTCCGTTCGACGCCTTCCATGCGAAGCTTCCCGATGTATCGCCCGAAGGGGTGATCGTAACATCCTCATTGGCAAGCGCAAAGCTCCTGTTGAAGAACTCAGCATACATTCGGGGTATTATGCCCTGTTTGGCTATAAGCTCATAGAGCCGCTCTATCCTCTCAGCCGAATCACGATATTTGCCGTCCGTCATCTCGAACAGCTCAAGGGCTCTCAAATAGCTTCCCTGCTTCATAAACTCAAGCGCGTTATTATAATTGCTCTCAAGCTTTGAAATGCGCGATACGAATTCATCGGCGTCATTGTAGCCCATCGCCTGTGTGAACCGCTCATAGGCGAGCGAATAATCCTGCTTTTCAAAGGCTTCAACGCCCTCATTATACCTTTGCTCAAGCTTGTCTATGAACGCAACATACTCCGCCGAGTTTCCGAACTCCGAAATCGCCTCGAAGCCGGTTTTTGCCTCAGGGTACTTATGCGCATTGAACAGATTGAGCGCGTCGGTGTATATGCGCTCATACTCCTGTATCGCGCTGAGGTATGATTTGGAATTGAGGTAATCCTCCGCCGCCTCAAAGTATGCCTTCGCGGCTTCAAAATCCTTTGAATTATACGCCTCAACGCCCTTATTGTAATTCTGAATCTGCGCGTTGCTGGCGCACCCGATAAGGAGCAGGGCAAGCGTCAGAATGAATACTATGGCAACCGTTTTTTTCATGCTTTCTTAAACATTGCGGCGCCGTTTTACCGACGCCGCTCCTTATTCATTGTTGAAAACTTCAGCCAATTTTCTCAACGGCTATCGTTACATTCTCGCCGTTGATATCCCACTGTTTGGCATACGCGCCTTCGGGAGCCTCTTTGTTCTCAAGGGAGTTGGCAAGCGTATCGCCCATTATGGACGCGCCGTTCCTGACCGCAAGCTCCTCGATATGGGCATTGCCCGTCACATATATGCGGATGTGATCCGTAACGAGATAATCCGCCTCCTTGCGCATGGTCTGCACCTTGGAAACAAGCTCCCTGACATAGCCCTCCTCAATGAGCGCGTCGGTAAGCTCGGTATTGAGTACGACGGTCAGCTCGCGCTCCGACACGGCGGAGAAACCCTCGCGCTTGACGGTTTCGACAAGCACATCCTCGGCATTGAGGGATATAGTCATGCCGTCAAGCTCAAACTCAAACGGTCTGCCCTCGGCATGAGCCGCGACACAGGCATTGCCCACGCCCTCGGTATTCCTGAGATAGTTGTTTATCTTGGGAAGCACCTTGCCGTACCTCGGCCCCAGGAGCTTCAACTGCGGCTTGACGCTGTATGTGATGAAGCCCGAAGCGTCGGAAACATACTCGACATTCTTGACATTCAGCTCGCCCTCGATTATCTCATCATACATCGCGGGAAGCTTTTCTATGCCCTGAACATACAGCTCGGAAAGCGGCTGACGGTTCTTTATATTCGACTGCGCCCTTGCCGCGCGTCCGAGAACGACTATGCGGTAAACGCCGCCCATGTCCTTCTCAAGCGTATCGTCGATGAAGCTCTCATCGCAAACGGGGTAATCGCAAAGATGCACGCTTTCGGGAGCGTTCTTGTCGCATGTACGGACTATGTTCTGATACATCTGCTCCGCCATGAACGGGGTGAACGGAGCCGTGAGCCTTGACATCGTTTCAAGCACGGTATAGAGTGTCATATAGGCGGCTTCCTTATCGGGCGTCATGTCCTTGCCCCAGTACCTCTCGCGTCCGCGCCTTACATACCAGTTTGACAGATCGTCGGCAAACGCCGCAAGCTCACGCCCCGCCTCGGTTATGCGCAGGCTCGAAAGATATTCGTCCTGCTTCTTTATAAGGCTGTTGAGCTTGGAGAGTATCCACTTATCCATTACGGAAAGGTTCTCGCGCTTCAGCTCATGCTTGGTCGGATCGAACTCATCTATATCAGCATAGAGTATGTAGAAGGCATATGTGTTCCAGAGAGTACCCATGTACTTCCTCTGAGTCTCGCTCACGGCGTCGCCTGAGAAGCGGCTGGGCAGCCATGGGGACGACGCCGTATAGAAATACCATCTGACGGCGTCCGCGCCCTGCTTTGTCAGAACGTCGGCGGGAGCTATTACGTTACCGACATGCTTGCTCATCTTCTTGCCGTCCTTGTCGCAGACAAGACCAAGCACAATACAGTTCTTGAATGCCGGCTCGTCAAACAGGCAGGCGGCGACGGCGTTCAATGTATAGAACCATCCGCGGGTCTGATCGACCGCCTCGGATATGTAATCCGCCGGATAGCGTTTTTCAAACTCCTCCTTGTTCTCAAACGGATAGTGCCACTGAGCGAAGGGCATTGAGCCGGAATCGAACCAGCAGTCTATTACGACGGGTTCACGCTTCATTGTGGAGCCGCAGTGTGGACACTTCATTGTGAGCGGATCGAGCATGGGCTTATGCAGCTCTATATCGGGAGCCGCCTCCGGGAACAGCTTTAACAGCTCCTCGCGGCTTCCGACCGTATGATGATGTCCGCATTGCTCGCAGTACCATACGGGGAGCGGAGTTCCCCAATAGCGTTCCCTTGTCACCGCCCAGTCAACAACATTTTCGAGGAAGTTGCCCATGCGTCCCTCTCCTATGGACTCAGGTATCCAGTTGATGCGCTTATTGAAGTCCAGAAGCTTATCGCGCAGCTTCGTCATCTCTATGAACCAGCCGCCGCGTGCAAAGTAGATGAGAGGAGTATCGCATCTCCAGCAGAAGGGATAGCTATGCTCATACATAAGCTCCTTGTAGAGCCTTCCGCGCTCCTTGAGGTCGGCTATTATGAGCTTATCGGCCTTTTTGACATTCACGCCGTCCCAAGGTGTGCCGCCGGCAAGCTCGCCCTTGTTGTTGACATTCTGAACAAAGGGCAGATTCCATTTTTTGCCGACCCTGCCGTCGTCAACGCCGAACGCGGGAGCTATATGAACAACGCCCGTACCATCGGTGAGCGTGACATAGCTGTCGGAAACGACGCGCCAGCCCTTTTTACCCTGATGATTTACGGGGAAATCAAACAGCGGCTCATACTCGATACCTTCAAGCTGTGCGCCCTTGTAATTCTCTATTATCTCACAGCCCTCGCCAAGCACGCTTTCAACGAGTGCCTTTGCCATTATGTAGCGACGGCCGTCCTTTTCGACCTTTACATAGTCCTCGTCGGCATTCACGCAGAGCGCGACATTGGACGGAAGCGTCCACGGCGTAGTCGTCCACGCTATAAGATGTGTGCCGTCGTCCATGCCCTTTACCGGGAACGTGATGAATATGGACGTTTCCTTGACGTCCTTATAGCCCTGCGCGACCTCATGGCTTGAGAGCGCGGTTCCGCAGCGGGGGCAATAGGGAACTATCTTATGTCCCTTATACAGCAGTCCCTTCTCATCAATGGTCTTTAAAGCCCACCATACCGACTCGATATAATTATCCGTATATGTGACATAGGGATTCTCCATGTCCGCCCAGTAACCTACCGCGTCGGACATCTGCTCCCACTCGCTCTTATACTTCCATACGGATTCCTTGCACTTCTCGATAAAGGGTTCAACGCCGTATTCCTCTATCTGCTCCTTGCCGTCAAGACCCAGGAGCTTTTCGACCTCAAGCTCCACGGGCAGACCGTGGGTATCCCAGCCCGCTTTTCTTAACACGTCATAGCCCTTCATCGTGCGGTACCTGGGGATTATGTCCTTCATGGAGCGCGTAAGAACATGCCCTATATGGGGCTTGCCGTTAGCCGTCGGAGGCCCGTCAAAGAATGTGTACGGCTCGCCGCCCTTGCGCAGCTCGACCGACTTCTCGAATATCTTGTTTTCCTTCCAAAACTCCAGGACTTCCCTCTCACGCGGGACAAAGTCCATGGAAGCCGAAACCTTTTTGTACATAGCGTATATCCTTTCGATTAGATTTAAAAAATTAAGCGTCCCTCAGGGATAACCCCTTGGGACGCATCAATGACACGCGGTACCACCCAAGTTCGCGTTGAAAACAGCGCGCACCTTGAAAGCCTTTAACGCCGGCTCGCGGAAGCGGTTAATCACAAAAACAGCTTTCCCCGCCCCTGCTCAGGAGTGATATGATACAGGGCGCATACCGTTCCGCACTCTCACCGCCTGCGGATCGCTTTACAGCCCGCTTCCTGCCACCTGTCTCCTTCATTGCATTTATAATTATACATTATAACACGGAAAAGTCTCTTTGTAAAGAGTAAAAAATGCTGTTTTCTTTATTGATTCTTCATTTTATACTGCCGGGCAAAATCATCCGCATTGACATGAACTCTCCGCATATGCTATAATCCGCGTGAATAAACACTATGGAGCAGTTTTTACAGTATGGGAAACATGGCAAAGGCGGAGAAAAGGTATTCAAGGGCTGAGGCGCAAGCCATGATAGCCGAGCTTTTTCAAAAGGAGGGTTACAGCGACGTAACGCTCTCCTTTGAGCGCACCGCCGTACACATAACCAATTCGTACAAGGTCAAATCGCGTGATTTGAGAATGCGTATCTGCTCGATACTTTCCGAAACCGAGGGCTTTTCCCAATCCGCGGGAGAGCTGAGCGCGGAATGGCTCGGTCACAACATGTTCAACAGCGTTATCAAGAACCGCGGAACCATGCACGCCGACCTCGAATACAGCGGCGATCCGCGCCGTCCCATAAGGCTTCTGTCAAGTATTATGAACAGGCTCGGCCTGCATTAACAATTCCGTAAAAGCAAAACAAGCGTGACGCGAAAATGTGAGTCACGCTTGTTTTCAGTCAATTATTTATGCTGTTGCTCTTCCGCTTCCAATCACATACCAATGCTGTTGCGGAGAATCCAAAGCGCATCGGACATATCGACCACACCGTCGTTATTGACGTCGGCACGGGTTATCTCATCAGCCGTCAGCTCGATAACGCCCATGCTTGCGCGAAGTGCCATCAGCGCATCAACGCTTGAAACGACTCCGTCGTTGTCGATATCACCGGGAATGCAGAGGCGGTTATAGACGACATTATCGACATAGCCGCAGTCGTCGCCGTCCGCCACGCTTACATCCTTTACATAACGCCACTCAAACGTATATGTGCCGTCGTTCGCGGCGGTATATGTGACGTTTCTCCAATCCATGTTGCCGCTCAGGAGGCTGCCCTGCTGAGAATCGTTTACATAGAACCCAAGCTTGTCATAGTTGGCTTCGCTGCTTACCTTCCAATCGAAGGCTATGGACTCGTCCTTCTTCATATCAAGAACCAGCCTGAGTGTGGACGTGGTCCTGTCAAAGCCGTCGTTGCTGCTCTTAGCCGCTATCCTGTCACCGATAAACGCGACCTTCCACGGATAGCTTGCCGTGGGGGATGTGAACTCAAGATTGCCGCCTTCAACATTCAAAGCCTCGTCAATCGACGGATAATGAAGCACATTTACCTCGCAATAGGCTCTGCCCATCAGCTCCTCGCCCGCGTAAACGTCACAGTATATGCGTGTTGAGCCTTCGTTGACGCCAAGTATAACGGCCTTGCGGTTATTGCCCGCAACCGTCGCAATGCTCTCGTCCTCAGAACCCCAGACAAGGGAATAGTTGTTGGCGTTGTCGGGAACGCGGATGAACGAAACCTCAACGGTTTCCGTGCGGTTGACCTCAACGGACTGAACACTGAGCTGATAGTCCTCAAGCTCGACAGGCTCCAAATCGCCGCCCATAAGCGTCCAGTCGCAGTTTACGGTCTGATGGCTGTCGGGATTTGTCGGGAACTCATCAACGGGGCTCATAATAACGGGCCAAGCCGCGCCATATGAGCTGCTGTGCGCCGGATCCCAGTTGCCATAGGTTTCCGTCATCGAATTATACGCCTCGGCGACCGTGGCGTCGTCCTCGACCATTCTATTCCAGAAATGAGCCTCATACAGATAATCGCCTGAGAAGGAAACGGACTGGGAGTAGCCGTATACACAGCCCGCGCCCGCCCTCAAAAGAGCGTAACCCGTCGTGCCTTTTCCGGATTTCTTCATGCCCTCGCAAATAGCCATCCAGAACATGGTATTGGGAAGCTCGCCGTCGATATGATTCTCGATGTAACGTCCGTCTATGAACGCCGCCGAGCCGCTGCTGACCGCCCAACCGTTGGTATAGTCGGTCGATGTGATTCCCTCGTTCGTAGTTAAGCAGAGATAGGATGATGTTCCGCTTGCCGTTCCGTGAGAGTCGTAAATAACGACGCCGGCGTTTGCGGCTTCCCTTGCGATGGCGGGGCCTGTCGCCGCGTGGTAAACAAGCTCAACAGTTTCGCCGCCCGTAGCTTCGGAAATGTGCGCGGCTTCATCCCTATACTGATTTGTAAAGGAGGAATCCTCGCCATAGTACGGGCCGACGAGCAGAACATTCAGATTGTTCGGGCCCTCCTTAAACGAATCGGAGAGCAGCTTTATCATCTGATTGTCCACCGTGGATACAAACTTGACATTTCTCGCAACATAGTCATAGCAGCACTCCATGCCGTTCACCTTAAAGAAGAAGCTCTTTGAAGTGAGCGAATTGATACTGCCTTCGTCAACGAGGTTCAACTGGAGTGCAGCCTTGTAAACCGCATGTGTAACGGTTTTCGAGTCCGCGCCCGAAGCAATGGCTTCCGCCTCGACCTTATCAAGCACCTGCCATGCGTCGTCGAGAAGCTTCATCATGGACTTCTCATGCACAGCGGAGCTGACCTCCTCCGCTATTGCCGCAGAAGGGACGACCGCAATAGTCATAACAAGGGATATTGCGGCACAAAGGAAACGCTTAAAACCCATAAAATCGACTCCCTTTCGTTTAAATATATAGTTTAGACAATGATTAACTAACGCATTAAAAAGTGTTGCTTTTAAACAATAACCCATCATTCAATACTTGCCGCCCTACCCATCCGTTTTTAGCAAATACACGGATATATCTCGCAGGAGGTTATCAACCGGTCGTTTCACGATTTTGACCAGGTGAATGGTCAAAAAGGTTGATAACGGGCGACTGGGTTCGCCCTGAGGGTTGCATTGAGTAATTGCTTAACCAAGTTCGGTGCGGCGCGTGCGCTTCCTTCGCAGCGTAACTGCTTCGGCGTTCCGTTAAAATCGCAACACCGTTGCGATTTCTAAACACTACACGCCCGCACGGCTCCCTTTGGTCGCAAGTCTAACACCATTAGAGCTTTATTGAGTTAATCAGCATCTACTAAGAGTATTTTAACATATGCCTGAGCCTTTGTCACTATTATTTTTCAAATAAGTCCTTGTTTTTTATACCTTTTTGCCATTTTGAGCGGCAGTTGCCCTCTTATCTGTTATCGACCTTTTCCGGGAACATATCATGGTACCTCATGCGATCCCACGCCACCTGCTCCCACCTTGTACCGGGCTTCCCGTAGTTGCAGTACGTGTCTATCGACAGTCCTCCCCTGGGGAGGAATTTCCCCCAGACCTCGATAAACTTGGGCCGGAGCAGCTCAATCAAATCCTTCATTATCGTATTGACGACGTCCTCATGGAAATCGCCCTGATTCCTGAACGAGAACATGTAAAGCTTCAGCGACTTGCTCTCCACAAGCTTCGCGTCCGGCACATAGGATATTATGATGGTCGCAAAGTCCGGCTGTCCGGTTATTGGACAAAGGCTTGTAAACTCCGGACAGTTGAATTTCACAAAGTAATCGTATTCCGGATGCTTATTGCCGAATGACTCAAGCACGGCGGGATCGTACTTATCCCTGTATTCGGTTTTTTCGCTGCCCAGCAGGGTCAAATCTTCCTTTTCTCTCATATTCATTAATTCCTTTCGCTTATTGTAGACAATGATTAATTAACGTCTTGAGAATGAGCTGATTTAAAGCATATAGCTTCCAATCGATTTTTGCCGTTCTACCCTGCCGTTTTTCAAAAAAACAAGGATATTTCTCGCAGGAGGTTATCAACCGGTCGTTTCACGATTTTGACCATCCGGTGAATGGTCAAAAAGGTTGATAACGGGCGACTGGGTTCGC
>CADAGD010000047.1 GCA_902787375.1 uncultured Eubacteriales bacterium | reverse complement strand
GCAGGATCCAGTCCGCATACAACAGCAGTTATAATCTTGCGATCTATAACTCCACCAAGTATAACGACCTGCATCCCTCCACCTCCACCAGCTTCTCCAGCTGGGTATGGAATTCCTCCGCGCATACTCTCTCACATACATATGGTTCCTACACCAAGTATGCGACCTTCATGCCCACAGTAGGCAATTACTCCAACTTCTGCTATGCGCCTACAAGCCTCAATTCCACCTATGGCTATGTACAGCTCTACAAGCTCGGTTAATTGAGATACTAAACCGAATAACTTATACCCTATCTGTGTTCGGCACGCGGGAGCGTGCCGAACACCTTTTTATATACCTTAAAATATACTTGAAAATGCTTGAAAAAACCTGTACAATATGCTTGTATAACCATATTCAATTACGGAGGTAACAACATGCAGTTTTCCGAACGTATCAAGGGAGTAAAGGGTAGCGCGATTCGTGAGCTTTTTAAGGTTCTCGGCAATCCTGCCATAATCAGCTTCGGTGGCGGCAACCCTGCCAAAGAGTGCTTCCCGAAGGAATGGGCAGCCGAAACAGCCCGCGAGCTTATCGCTGAAAAGGGCGATGTTCTTCTTCAGTATGGGCCTACAGAGGGTTACATGCCCCTCCGCAAAGCGTATCTTGAGAAGGTGCTTCCTCCACTTGGTATCAAAGACGCGACAATAGATAACGTAATCACAATGACGGGTTCCATGCAGGGCTTGGATCTGCTTGCAAAGGTAATGATAAACCCCGGCGATACCGTTCTTGTTGAGGAGCCGACATTCCTCGGCGCCATACAGATATTCAATATCGCGCAGGCGAACATAGTTTCCGTCCCCATGCACGACGACGGCGTACACGCCGACGAGCTTGAGGAGATGGTCAAGAAGCATCATCCCGTTCTGTTCTATACGATACCGACATTCCAGAATCCCACATCAAAGGTTATGAACGTCGAAACCAGGAAGGTCACAGCAAGGCTTGCCGCCGAGTATGATATGCTGGTAATCGAGGACGATCCCTATGCCGCGCTCCGCTTCAGCGGCGAGGTAATGCCGCTCATAAAGACATTTGACACCTCCGATAACGTAATACTTCTCACAAGCTATTCAAAGACAATATCCCCCGGTCTTCGCGTCGCGTGCTGCTGCGGCAATGCCGAGCTGGTCAGAAAGATGGTAATTGCGAAGCAGGGTTCCGATACACACTCTCCGAATCTCAATCAGGCATTGGTTGCTGAGTTCATAAATCAGGGCAAGATGGAGGAGCATCTCAGGTTCATCAACTCCGTCTACTCAAAGTCCGCAAGCGTAATGATAGACGCCATGCGCAAATATTTCCCCGAATGGGCAAAGTTCGAGGCTCCCGAAGGCGGACTCTTTGTATGGGTAACGCTTCCTGAGGGAATGGACGCCAACGAGGTATACCAGCGCGCCGTTAAGGATAAGCTTGTCGCCTTTGTTCCCGGCGCACCCTTCTATACAAAGCCCGGAATCTGCGACAACACGTTCCGTCTTAACTTCTCCGCCGAGCCGGAAGAGCGCATTGTCGAGGGCATACATCGTCTTGGCGATCTGCTCAAGGAGATGCGCGGCTGATGTTGAAGCCCTATAAGACTGTACTGCGAGCCTCCGAGACCGAGTTCATCGAGAAAAAATCGAGGTTTATCGGCAGATGCTTTCCCGTAAGGGATGAGGCGGAGGCTATGGAGAAGCTTAACGGAGTTCGCAAGGCGCATTTTGACGCGACGCATAACTGCTGGGCATATGCCCTTTCAAACGGCGGTCAGCGTTTTTCGGACGACGGCGAGCCGGGCGGTACGGCGGGAATGCCCATAATGGATACCATAATAAAACGCGGCATGAAGGATGTGCTGATAGTGGTAACACGCTATTTCGGAGGCATACTTTTAGGCAGCGGAGGCTTGGTGAGGGCATATTCAAAGTCCGCGAGCGATGCGTTAAACGCGGCAGGCTGCGGTGTTATGAGTCCGTGCAAGGTGCTTGAATTCAGCGTTGACTATTCCCGATACGGCATGATAGAGGGGTTTGTCAAGTCTGAATCGACGGTTGATTCCATAGATTTTATGGAGAATATCCGCATCAGGGCAACCGTGCCTGACGACAATGCCGAAAAGTTTATAAACAATATAAGGGAAAAGACCGACGGGCGGGCGGTTCCGCTCATAGTCGGTGAAAGATTTGTTGCGATACCCGTATCGGAATGATACAAACTATAAAAATATTTTTCTTGGAGGTCTAATATGGAAATCCCCGTAACTCTGAGCTGTGATCTTAAAAAGAAGCCCACCCTTGAAGAGGAAGGCAGTCTTGGTTTCGGCAAGCGTTTTACCGACCATATGTTCATAATGGAGTGGCACGACGGCGAATGGCATAATCCCCGCATCGAGCCGTATCACAGGCTGAGCCTTGATCCCTCCAGCTCAGTACTGCATTATGCTCAGGAGATATTTGAGGGTCTGAAGGCATACCGCACCGCTGACGGACGCATTGTCATGTTCCGTCCGGATGCGAACTCCGAGCGTCTTAATAACTCCGCGAAGCGTATGTGTATGCCCACGATCGACGTTGATTTCAATGTTGAGGCGATGCGCAAGCTGGTTGAGGTCGAGAAGGATTGGGTTCCCCATTCCGCGGGTACAAGCCTCTATCTGCGTCCCACAATGTTCGCCAATGACGAGGCCCTCGGCGTACATGCCGCCAAGAATTATGTCTATTTCGTAATCTGCTCCCCCTCCGGCGCGTATTACAAGGAGGGCCTGAAGCCCATACGCATCCGCGTTGAGGATAAGTATGTCAGAGCCGTCCGCGGCGGTACGGGCTTTGCCAAGACCGGCGGAAACTATGCCTGCTCCATACTGGCGGGCGATCTTGCCGCGAAGGAAGGCTTCGCGCAGGTTCTCTGGCTTGACGGTGAGCATCTCAAGTATGTCCAGGAGGTTGGCGCGATGAACATGATGTTCGTCGTCAACGGCAAGCTCCTGACAGCCGACCTTGAGGATACGGTTCTGCCCGGCGTAACCCGCCGTTCCATACTCGCTCTTGCCAAGGAGATGGGTCTTGAGGTCGAGGAGCGTCATATCTCCATCGACGAGCTCATCGGCTATGCTGAGAGCGGCGAGCTTCAGGAGGCGTTCGGCACGGGTACTGCCGCCGTCGTTTCTCCCGTTGGCGAGCTTTGCTACCGCGATAAGCACATGGTCATCGGCGGCGGCAACATCGGCGAGCTGACTATGAAGTTCTATGATACTCTCACGGGCATCCAGTGGGGACGCATTCCCGATACCCACGGCTGGGTTAAGGAAGTCTGCAAGGCGTAAGCTTGAAATGTTAAAAAGAGGTTTGCCCTTTCCGGGCAGACCTCTTTAAATTGCGCTGAATTATTAAATTTTCGAGCATCAATAGAGCTGCTTGAACTCCTCGACGCCGTGCTTGCAGAGCGGGCAGATATAGTCGGCGGGCAGCTCATCGCCCTCATACTCGAAGCCGCATATCTCGCAGACCCATTTATGACCCGTGGGGGTCGGTTCAGCCTCGACCCTCTCGAAATCCTCCGGGCCGTGCTTGCAGATGGGGCATTCAAAGTCAGCAGGCAGCTCGTCGCCCTCATACACATAGCCGCAGGTCTTGCAGACCCAGCCGGCCTTCTGCGGCGCGGCGGAGTTTTTCTTGGGCTTTATGTGGGCGAAGTAGTAGGCGTATGTGACGGACGGCTCGTTGGAAAGCACGGCTGCCTCGGTCACTTCGGCGGTAAAGAGGGTGTGGGTTCCGTTATCGGCGGCGGCGACAACGCGAGCCGAGAAGAACGCGTTTGTGTGCGCCGTGATGTAGGGCAGACCGTTTGCGGACATATCGAAATCCTCAAAGGCGAGGAACTTATGAGCGTTGCGCCCGGACTGGAAGCCGAAATGCTCGAACATAGCCATTGTGACGGACTCCGTGAGTACGGAAACATTGAATACGCCCGTCTTCAGAATCATGTCATGGGTAAGGTTTGCCTTGTTGACGGCTATCGTGATGCGCTTGGGAGAATCCGTAAGCATCTGAGCCGTGTTGATTATGCAGCCGTTGAGGCTGTCGCCGTCGCGGGCGGTGAGTACGAACAGACCGTAGCTGAGCTTGTTGAACGCGACAGCGTCTATGGCCGCGTCGTCTTCCGAGGCGGGATGCACGTCGAATACGGGCTTTTTGAAATCAAGGGCTATCTCGTCCGCCAACTCGTTAAGCTCATCGAGCTTTTCGGGCTTTACGGAGGACTTGAGGGAAACCGTCCTTTCGATTGCCGTTATGTTCCTGCAATCCTCAAGTATCGAGCGCATCAGCTTTCCGCTTGTTGCCGCCCATGAGCCGTTCTCGATGAAGGCGACCTTGCGGTTGCTTATGTTGTGAGCGGCGAGATCGCGCAGAAGCTCATCCATCTTTACGAATATGCCCGCGTTGTATGTGGTGGAGGCGAACACGAGATGGCTGCATTTGAAGGCGGCGGCTATTATGTAATCGGAGGTTGTCGCGGAAACGTCATACATATATGTGCGCACGCCCCTGTCGCGGAGCTTGCATGAGAGTATCTCGGCGGCATTGGCGGTGTTGCCGTAAACGGAGGCGTAGGCTATCATAACCGATTTCTCCTCCGGTTCATAGCTTGCCCAATGGACGTACTTGTCAACGAAGTCGCCTATGTTGGCACGCCATACAAAGCCGTGGAGGGGGCAAATCATATTTATTTTCAGCCCGGAAGCCTTTTTGAGCAGAGCCATGACCTGAGTGCCGTATTTGCCGACTATGTTGCAGTAATACCGTCTTGCCTCGTCGAGATAATCATGCTCGAAATTCACCTCGTCGGCAAAGAGCGCACCGTTTATCGCGCCGAATGTGCCGAAGGCGTCGGCGGAGAACAGTATTCCGTCGGTTGAATCGAAAGTCACCATTACCTCAGGCCAATGAACCATCGGAGCCATGACGAATGTGAGCTTGTGACGGCCTGTGTCAAGCACGTCGCCCTCCTTGACAAGGCGGCATCTTGAATCGAGGTCGAAGTCAAAATACTGCTTTATCATCGTGGCAAGCTTGGCGTTGCAGACTATTTGAGCTTCGGGATGGCGAAGCACAAGCTCGGCAAGCGTGGCGGAGTGATCCGGCTCCATGTGCTGAACCACTATGTAATCAAGGGGACGCCCGCAAAGCTCATGCTCTATGTTCTCAAAGAATACCTTCGATACCGCGCTGTCAACGGTGTCCATGAGGACGGTCTTCTCGTCCTTTATAAGATATGAGTTGTAGGAAACACCGTCGGGGACTGCATACACGCCCTCGAAAACCGAAAGACGACGGTCGTTGCCGCCGACCCATACGATGTCGTTTGTAACTTTTCTTGTACAGTACATATGATTCCTCCTTGCGTTTTGTTTTTTTATATCCTTTTACAACAGTATATCAAATACTCAACTTGTTTTCAAGACACACGCCGAAACATTTGACAAATACCCCTGTGTTGCTATATAATGTAGAATGAATAAATTTGTAAAGGGCTCAGCATAAGCCCCATAAGAAAGGAAGCTTTCCAAGCAGTATGAAGAACCTGACCACATCCGAGCTTCGTGAGCTCTATTTACGCTTTTTCCGCGAGAGGGGACATGCCGTCATAGCGTCGGCGTCCCTTGTTCCCGAAAACGATCCCACCGCATTGTTCACAATGGCGGGTATGCATCCCCTTGTTCCGTATCTTCTGGGCGCGAAGCACCCTGCGGGGAACCGTCTTACGGACGTCCAGAAATGCGTCCGCACGGGCGATATAGACGAGGTAGGCGATGAGAGCCATTGCACATTCTTCGAGATGCTGGGCAACTGGTCGCTCGGTGATTATTTTAAAAAGGAAGCGATAGCGTGGAGCTGGGAGTTTTTGACCGGATCCGAATGGCTCGGAATAGATAAGGATAAGCTCTATTTCACCTGCTTTGCCGGAGAGGGAGAGCTTCCCCGCGATGAGGAAGCGTACGAGAGCTGGATAAGCATGGGCGTTGATCCGAGCCACATATTCTATCTTGGCAAGGAGCATAACTGGTGGGGACCCGCCGGTCAGACAGGCCCCTGCGGCCCCGATACCGAGATGTTCATAGACACGGGCAAGGAGCCCTGCGGAAAGGATTGCTTCCCCGGATGTCATTGCGGCAAGTATCTTGAGATATGGAATGATGTTTTCATGCAGTACAATAAGACCGCCGAGGGCAAGTATGAGCCTCTCGCGCAGAAGAACGTCGATACCGGCATGGGACTTGAGCGCACCGTCGCCACATTGCAGGGCGTTCCCTCGGTTTACGACACCGACGCCTTTACGGGCATTCTCAGCAGGATAGCCGAGCTTTCGGGTAAGAATTACAAGGACTCCGAGGAAACCAAGAAGGCGTTCCGCATAATCGCCGACCACATGAGGACGGCTACATTCATGCTGGGCGATCCCCGCGGCGTTACGCCCTCGAATGTCGATCAGGGCTACATACTCAGAAGGATAATCCGCCGCGCATTAAGGTATGCCATGCAGATGGGAATGCCGGAGATGAGCCTTTCCAAGGTCGCCGCCGCCGTAATAGACACATACGGCGAGGTCTATCCTGAGCTGAACACCAATCGTGACCGCATAGTCAACGAGCTTGACGCCGAGGAAAAGAAGTTCCAGCGCACGCTCTTGCAGGGAACAAAGGAGTTTGAGCGCATTAAGGGCAGCTTCGCGGATGGAAGGATAGACGGCGTTACCGCTTTCCACCTCTTCGACACGTTCGGCTTCCCGATAGAGTTCACCGAGGAGCTTGCGAGGGAGAACGGTCTGACCGTCGATATGCAGGGCTTCAAGGCGGCTTTCGCGGAGCATCAGGCAAAGAGCAAGGCAGGCGCGGAGCAGAAATTCAAGGGCGGTCTTGCGGATAATTCCGAAGCGACGACAAGGCTGCATTCCGCTACGCATCTGCTCCAGGCGGCACTGCGCAAGGTTCTCAAGGACGATACGGTCTCCCAGAGGGGCTCCAATATAACGGCGGAGCGTCTGCGCTTCGACTTCTCATTCCCCAGAAAGGTCACACCGGAGGAGCTGCGCGAGGTCGAAAGACTCGTCAACGAGGCGATAGCCGCCGACGTTGAGATAACCTGTGAGGAGATGCCCATTGCCGAGGCAAAGGCGAGGGGCGCGATAGGTCTTTTCGAGAATAAGTACGGCGAGATGGTCAAGGTCTATACGATGGGCAAGTATTCCTGCGAGATGTGCGGAGGCCCCCACGCGTCAAGGACGGGCGAGCTGGGTACGTTCAAGATAAAGAAGGAGGAGGCTTCGTCCTCCGGAGTACGCAGGATAAAGGCTGTATTGGAATGATTATGTAAAATCAGGCAGGGGGTTGCCTATGGGCGTTCCCCTGCCGAAAGCATTTAAATTTCTTGAGGTTACAAACATGCCAAAGAAAAAAACATGGCTCGAATATGACTGGCAGCTCGACGGCAGGGACGCGCATTTTGGAGTGGAGCTTTCCTTTTATCGCACCGCTCCGAATGAAAAGCGGCAGTTTCTCTGCTATTTCTGCTGTCAGACCATCGACGAGCACGACCTTCTCCCCGCGGATATAAAGCACATTGAGGGGATAATCGCCAAATGCTCCAAAAGAATAGGAGTGCTTCCGGCGGGCTTCATTCAGGCGGACGATATGCGCCAGTATTATTTCTATACCTCCTCCAAACAGGAGCATGACGAGCTTAAAGCCGCCGCCGAAAAGGAGAAAAAATACATCTGCCGTGTTGGAGGCAAGATAGAGGAGGATTGGGCTACATATTTCCAACTCCTGTATCCCGACGATATGAAGTATCAGACCGTCAAGAACCGTGAGCAGCTTGAAAAGATGCGCAAGAAGGGCGATAATCTTGAGGCTTCGCGCAGGATAAATCTCCATGTGGCTTTCAGGACTGAGCAGCAGCGTCTTGTTTTCGAGGAGGCGGCAAGAAGGGCGGGCTTCGCCATAGGCAGCGCGGAGTACCACAGCGATTTTGAGCTTCCGCACGGAGCCGTGCTGTACAGGATATCCTCCCTTAAAACGAATGAAATAGATTCCGTAACCATTCAGGCGATAAAGACAGCGCATAGAATGAACGGCAGACTGCTCTACTGGGACTGCAATATCGTTCCGAGAAACGTAACAAAGCGCATTTGATGGTATTTGATATGAGAGCTATTTCGGGATGGTTGGTCGTCAACCGATTTCTGAACACAAAAAAGTTTACCGATATTACTGATCTGCTTACACGCGCCGCCGAAAAGCACGGTGTGCGGCTTGACGTCTATACGAATGACGAGCTGATACCCTGCATGGGCGGCGGGGCGCGGGAGCTTGATATTCTCCCCGACGAAAAGCCCGATTTTGTGCTGTTTTATGATAAGGATATAAGATTGGCTGAGCAGCTTGAAAAACGCGGGCTCAGGCTTTTTAATTCGGCGCGCGCCATTGAGATGTGCGACGATAAATCGCTCATGCACGTCGCGCTCGACGGGCTTGTGCCGATGCCCCGCACCTGCTGCGCTCCCTTCACATATGAGAACATAGGGTATAATAACAAGCGGTTCGTTGAAAGCATGTTTGACGCGCTCGGCTCCCCCCTGGTAATAAAGGAGGTTTTCGGCTCGTTCGGACAGCAGGTGTATCTTGCGCAAAACCCCTCCGAGGCGGCGGAGCTGCTTGACAGAATAGGCGGCAAGCGCGTCATATTTCAGGAGTTTATAAGCGCGAGCGCGGGACGCGATCTCCGCCTGAACGTGGTTGGCGGCAGGGTGATAGCCGCCATGGAGCGGTTCAACGAGCATGGGGATTTCAGAGCCAACATATCGAACGGCGGCTCCATGCGAAAGCATGTCCCCACAGCCGACGAGGAGGAGCTTGCGCTCAAAACCGCCAAGCTCATGGGCTTGGATTTCTGCGGAGTGGATCTGCTCATGGGCGAGAATGGCCCGATACTCTGTGAAGTCAACTCAAACGCGCATTTCAAGTCGATATATGAATGCACCGGCGTGAACGCCGCCGATGAGATAATGGCGCATATAGTCAGAACGTTGATGTAGAATGGTATGAAACGAGTATGTATTCTTTATAAAAGGTCGGACGCGCAGAAAAACGGCGTCCTTATCAATAAGTATTTCAACGCTATAAGGGCATTCGGGCTGATTCCGGGGCTTGTCATAACGGACGGGCTCGGCAATGATGAAGTGCTTGCCGTGGCAGAGGGCGCGGAACTTGTCGTGAACCGAACCCGTGACAGCGGACTTGCCGCCTTTTTGGAGCGTCGTGGGCTTCGCGTTACCAACCCCTCCGAGGTATGCGAAACCGCAAACGACAAGCTGCTCACATATGAGCGATTGAAGGATACGGTTCCCATGATGGAAACATATCCGCTCACTAAGGAGAGTGAACTTCTGCCATTTCCCTTCGTCGCAAAGCCCGTCGGAGGGCATGGCGGCAGGGGCGTATCCATGATAAAAAACGCGGATGAGCTGGAAGCCTTCCTTGCGAATACTCAGGGCAGAGCCATAATGCAGCCGGTCGCAACGGAGGTCGGCAGGGATATGCGCGTCTATGTGATAGGCGGGAAGCCCGTCGCGGCGATGCTTAGGGAATCAAAGACGGATTTCAGGAGCAATTTTTCACTTGGTGGCAGCGCGAAAATGGTTCCGATAAGCGAGCTTGGAAGGGACGAGCTGGATATTGTGGAGGGCGTCTGCTCCAAGCTGCCGCTCCACTACGCCGGAGTTGACATAATGCGCGATAATGGACACGCCATACTCAACGAGATAGAGGATCCCGTCGGGGCGAGGATGCTCTACATATACACTGATACAGACCCCGCTATGATGCACATACAAAGCGTATTACAAAAAGAACTTTCAGGAGGCATAATATGAATAACGTACAGGGATTATTGGACTTCATCGACCGCTCGCCCACAGCTTTTCACGCGACGGCGAATATCTGCGCGGAGCTTGAGAAGGCAGGCAGAACAAGGCTCCTTGAGGGCGAAGCTTGGAAGCTTGAGCCGGGCAGGGGCTACTATGTAACCAGAAATATGAGCTCGGTAATAGCCTTCGATATGCCGAAAGCCGACGTCGATTCCATGAGGATAATCGCCGCCCACTCCGATTCTCCGACATTCAAGATAAAGGAGAACGCCGAGCTTTCCGTGCGCGGCAAGTACACAAAGCTCAATGTGGAAAAATACGGCGGAATGCTGTTCTCAACATGGTTCGACCGTCCCCTCTCGGTCGCGGGACGCATAGTCGTGCGCACCGAAAAGGGCATCGAGGCGCGGCTTGTTGACATCGACAAGGACATTCTCGTTATACCCAATGTCGCCATACACATGAACCGCGAGATAAACGACGGTTTCAAGTACAACGCTCAGACCGACCTCATGCCGCTGTTCGGCGACGGCGAAGCCAAGGGAGGCTTTAAAAAGCTTGTGGCGGAAGCCGCGGGCGTGAGTGAGGATGACATAATAGGCAACGATCTGTTCCTCTATCCGAGGATAAAGGGAGGCATTCTGGGACGCGAGGACGAGTACATAATCTCGCCGAGGCTCGATGATCTGGAGTGCGCGTATTCGGGACTTGCCGCCTTCCTCGCCGCCGAAAAGCCCGAAAGCGGCGTCAATATGCTCTGCGTATTCGATAATGAGGAGGTCGGCTCCGGCACAAAGCAGGGCGCGGACTCCACATTCCTCAACGACGTCATAAGCCGCATATTCATAGCATGCGGAAAAACCTCCGAGGATGCCTGCCGCGCGCTTGCGGCTTCGTTCATGCTCTCGGCGGATAATGCCCATGCCGTGCATCCCAACCATCCCGAAAAGACCGATGAGGAGAACTGCGTATTTATGAACGAGGGCATAGTCATAAAGTTCAATGCCAACCAGAGATACACCACCGATGCCGTGTCTGCGGCGTTCTTCCATAGAATACTCGCCGATAAGGACATCCCCTGCCAGCACTTCGCCAATCGCTCCGACGTCGCGGGCGGCGGTACTCTCGGCAATATCTCCGGCTCCCATGTGTCCATAAATACACTCGATATAGGACTTGCTCAGCTTGCCATGCACTCCGCCTGCGAAACCGCCGGCGCGAAGGACGTCGATTATATGATGAACGGCATGACAGCGTTCTATAATACCCACGTCGCCGTCGGCGCGGACGGGGAGTATTTTATGAATTAAACACAAATATATATTGATGATTACATTTTGCCTTCGACGCTTTGTGCGCCGAAGGCTATTTTTGCGAAAGCAAACCCAAATTCATAGGCACAGGGGACGGTATGTGTTGTGTAAAATCCACGTTTTGATATTGACAGAATAACGGGTAAGGTGTAAAATTTGAGCGGGTAAAAAACTGCACCAAAGGAGATAATATGAAAAAGAATATATTAGCGGCAATCATAGCCGCGGCAGCCATGGCATCGGCATTCGCCGGATGCAATCCCGACGAAACCAAGCCCACCCCCACCGAGGCGGCAACAACTGAAAATGTTGAAGCTGCCGCAACGGAAACAAACGAACCTGTCAGCACGGAAACGGCTGAAAACACGGAGGAAGTCGTAAACCCCACAGATAAACCAAAGTGTGCCGTCCTTGATTTCAACGAGTGTGCCGAGGAGGTTTTAAGGCTCAAGCCTTACAAGGCTGAAAGGGAGCAGCTCCCTGAAGATTTTGCCGACGATACGGTTCTTTATGTGCAGGCGGATGGAACTTGGTTTGGCCCCGCATGGTTTGCAACGGATGGAGAAACGATTGTCGTGAATGACATTGCGTATAGGTTGATTGTCTATAACAACGGGGAGCTTAATCATTTTGATGAAATGTACCTCAGCAGCGATGACTATGCCTGTATGAGCGGAGATTACGTTTATTCTTCTCTGGAGA
>CADAGD010000046.1 GCA_902787375.1 uncultured Eubacteriales bacterium | reverse complement strand
CAATGACGATTAACCGCCGATAAGGATAAAACGGAGCAAAAATGCGTCTAAGACAGCGAACGCAGGCATTGCGGAGAAAATCTATCGGAAGTTTCGTCATGGAGCAGCTTGTTTTTAAAGGGAAGGCAGCACCGGACACCCCAAGCCGCAGGTTCAAATGCTGTGTGTACCGAGGATTAACGGTATTTACAATAGGACAACGGAGATTATAAACATAGAGCCGATATGCAAATGATAATAGATGGCAGAGAAAAAATCTTAACACAAGTATGCTCTTAAACCATAATACTTGCAAACTGTTTTTATTTGATTTCTCATATTGAACGGAAAGCCGGCAAAACCCGCTTCCCGTTAGATGTATTCGCTCTCATTTATTAGAGTGCTTATATAAAAGTATAATGGCACGAATCGCATTACAAAGAAGTGCAACAAGTGTCAAAACGCCTGAAATCACCAATACAGTGAATGTTTTATTGCATAACACCTCATCAGTAATCCCCCCGGCTATCATTCGAGAAGTGATCAGAGTAACAGATCCTGCAATAATCAGTACAGATATTATTATGATATTGAATATCTTATTTTCCATAGTATGTTCCCCTTAGTCTTTGCTATACATTGCTTATCTTCGTCATATGATTGTGATATCCAGCGTATGTCATGGGATTTAACCCGTGCGATAGTGTCAAAAGGAACTCGGCTGATTAAACACTTCAACTTCACCCAAGCTTTTGAACAAAAGCATACTACATCCATCGGAATGATTGCAACAATCAAGTCACTACAATCAACCCCATATGTGTATCATATCAAAAAAGCGGTATGTTTTCAACGGATTACGTCATTCGGTTGAAATATATTATTTGTTATTGCCATGTTTTTTACATTTAATAAGTATATTATCCGAAAAACGACTATTGACACGAGTCCATTTCTCTGTTAAAATATCGAGCTGTAAAGGCAATGAAGGAGAAAAGCCTTTGTCGGTTTTGAAAGAGAGGCGCGTCACGGGCTGAAAGCGCGCTAAAGCGGGCAGGGCATCAAGTTCGCTCCGGAGCTTCGGTTGTGAAACACGCCGCAAATCGGTCATAGTAGCTTCCGACGGTGCGCCCGTTAAAGCGCGAATGAGGTGCTGCGGCAGTATTGCCGCTGCATAAATCAGGGTGGTACCACGGCCGCAAGTCCGTCCCTATGGGATTCGGACAGCGGCTTTTTTGCATTCAGCCCGCTGCAAACATGCAGACAATCGAAATAACGAAAGGAGCTTTCATAAATGTTTGAGGAACTGAAAGAGATACGCGACGCCGCTCTGCGTGAGCTTGAAGACATCAAATCGGCGGATGAGCTCAGCGAGCTTTCGACGTCCGTGCTTGGACGCGGCGGCAAGCTCACGGCGATACTGCGCACAATGGGCAAGCTTTCCGCTGAGGAGCGTGCGGAGATGGGCAAGCGTGCAAACGCCGTAAAGCAGGAGCTTACCGAGCGTTTTGAGGAGCGCAAGGCTGCACTCCATGAGCTTGCCGAGCGCATGAAGATAGAGCGCGAGGCGATTGACGTAACGCTTCCGGGCAAGAGACGCGCTTTGCCAATGGGTGCGCTTAATCCGCTCACACTCGTCTATCGTCAGATAAGGGATGCTCTCGTCGGACTCGGCTTCACCACATTCGGCGGCCCTGAGATAGAGTATGACGAGTACAATTTTACTCTGCTCAATCTTCCGCCCAATCATCCCGCACGCGATATGCAGGACACATTCTATGTGAACGACAAGGTTCTGCTCCGCACGCACACCTCCCCCTGCGAGGCGCGTGCCTTAAAGACGCTCCCCCTGCCCTTCAGACTTGTTATTCCCGGCAGGTGCTTCCGCGTTGACGAGCCGGATGCAAGCCACAGTCCCATATTCATGCAGATGGAGGGGCTTGTTGTTGACCGCAATGTGTCGCTTGCCGACCTCAAAGGCACCATTGACGCATTCGTCAAGGCGGTATTCGGCGAGAATATCGAATCAAGGCTGCGTCCGAGCTATTTCCCGTTCACGGAGCCTTCCGCCGAGGTGGACATCTCCTGCACCATATGCGGCGGCAAGGGCTGTTCCTCCTGCAAGGGAACGGGCTGGATGGAGATAATGGGCTGCGGCATAACCAATCCTCATGAGATAGAAAACTGCGGCAAATCCCCCGATGAATGGCGCGCTTTTGCGTGGGGCGTCGGCGTTGACCGTGTAGCATGCTTGAAATACGGCATCAGCGACATTCGCCTCATCTATGAGGGTGACGGCAGATTTATCAGTCAGTTCAAATAAATTCGGAGGTACAAAGAGCATGAAACTGCCGCTTAAATGGCTTAAAGAATACGTTCCCTTTAACACAACCCCCAAGGATTTTGCCGAAAGGATGCTCCTTCGCGGCTTCGAGGTTGCTGAGATAATACCTGAGATGGACGGTATTGACGGCGTCGTCGTATGCGAGATAACCGCAATAGAACCCCATCCCAATGCCGACAAGCTCCGCGTATGCACGGTTGACATAGGCGCGGAGGCTCCCATAACAATAGTCACCAATGCGACGAACGTGAGCGTCGGCGATCAGGTTCCGGTAGCTCTTGACAACGCCACGCTTACCGGCGGACTTGTCATACATCCCACAAAGATGCGCGGCGTCGCAAGCGCGGGCATGTTCTGCGGAAATGAGGAGCTTGGCATCACAAATGTCGAGTATCCCGGCTGCGAGAACGGCGGCGTTATGGTATTCTCCGAGAAGCATCCCAACGGTCAGCGCATACAGGAGGCACTCGACCTTGACGACTGCATATTCGACATAGAGCTTACGCCCAACCGTCCCGATTGTCAGTCAATAATCGGTCTTTGCCGTGAAGCCGCCGCCGCTCTCGGTGAGAGATTTAACGAGCCCATCCCCGGCTATGTTGAGGGCGAGGGCGATTGTCACGATATAGCTCAGGTGACGGTTGAAAATCCGCACCTCTGCCCGCGCTACACGGCGAGGGTCGTTACCGACTTGAAGATAGAGCCGTCCCCCCTCTGGATGCAGCGCAAGCTTCGCGCAATGGGGCTTCGACCCATCAACAATATCGTGGATATAACCAATCTCGTGCTTGTCGAGTACGGACATCCCATGCACGCGTTTGACCTTGCGTGCGTCGCCGACAGCCATATAGTCGTCAGGAACGCCGCTCAGAATGAGGTCGTTTACACCCTTGACGGCAAGGAGCGCGTTATGAGCGACGATATGCTCCTGATAGCCGATCCCACAAAGGGCATAGGCGTCGCTGGGGTCATGGGCGGTCTTAACAGCGAGATAACCGAGAACACCAAGGCAACGCTTTTTGAAAGCGCGGTGTTCCGTCCCGAAAACATACGTTCAACGGCGAGGAAGCTCCATCATGTGACCGACTCCGCCGCAAGGTTCATAAAGGGCGTTGAACCCGTCAACGCCGAGCTTGCCCTCAACCGCGCCATAGAGCTTGTCGAGGAGCTTAAAGCCGGCAAGGTTATGGGCGGCAGGATAGACGTCTGCTCCGCCGACCTTAGCGAGAAGCGGGTTTCAGCCTCCGTTTCCCATATAAACAGCATACTCAACACTCAGATTTCCGCAGTTGATATGGCTGAGCTGCTCAAGTCCATCAACATATCCACCGAGGTTGACGGCGATACGCTTCGCATAACCGTTCCTCATTTCCGCACCGATATAGAGGACGGCATTGAAACGGATTGGGATATAGCCGAGGAGGTCGGCAGGCTTTACGGCTACACCAACATAGCTCCCACGCTGATGCGCGGCGACACGTTCCGCGGTCATATAGGAGAGGCTTTCCGCGACGAGGATAATGTCAAGGATACGCTCACCGCTCTCGGGTGCCTTGAGCTTTACAATTACAACTTCATATCCCCCAAGGAGTTAACCGACCTCATGCTTGCCGAGGATGATGAGCGTCAGAAGGCGGTCAAGCTCTTAAACCCCTTCGGTGAGGATCAGTCCCTTATGCGCACGGAGCTTGCGGGAGGACTTCTGCGAACCGCCGCACTCAATCTGAACCGCAAGACGGGCTTCGGACGCTTCTTCGAGGTGGGCAATGTTCATTTCGACAACGATAATCTGCCTGAGGAGCGGAAAATGCTCGGCATTATCCACTTCGGAGCGGAGGAGGATTTCTTTACGCTCAAGGGAACTATCGAGGAACTGTTTGAAAAGCTAGGCATAGAAAACGCCCGCTTCGAAAAGGGCGGCTCGCCCTATCTGCATCCCACCCAGAAGGCTGTAATATCCGTAAACGGTGAAAAGCTCGGTGAGATGGGAAGCGTGCATCCCAAGGTTCTCAGGGCATTCGACATATCCGTTCCCGCCTACATGGCGGAGCTGGATTTTGCCGCTCTGCGCAGCCATATAACCAGAGTAAGGAAGTATAAGCCCCTGCCCAAGCATCCTGCCGTACAGCGCGACCTCGCCCTCATAGTGGACGAGAACACCGAAGCCCAGCAGGTAATCGACATTATAGCCTCCGCAAAGGCTCGCGTGCTTATTGAGAATGTCCGCGTATTCGACGTTTATCGTCCCAAGCTGCCCGGCGATAAGGGTATTCCCATGGGCAAAAAGAGCATGGCGTTTACATTCTCGCTGCGTTCCGATGATCATACCCTCACCGACGAGGAGATAGGTCAGGCGGTGAACGCGATACTCAAGAGTCTTAAATTCAGAATAGGCGCGGAGCTTAGAGCATAACGGCAATATAAAAGCGTGGTCAGCGGTTCAAAACCGCGCCACGCCTTTTTTATATTGTCTTCTGAATCTCAGCCGTTCCCGATTCCCCATCGTGCAGCTTTTTTCTTTTTTCACACAGACTGATGAGCCACGCGACAATGAATCCCGCTGTAATTCCTATCATATCTATCCATACGTCCGTTATCATGGAGCCGCGCTTTGTCAAGACCTGTATCGTTTCGTCAAGGAACGCTATCGTAAACCCCGCATAAAAGCATCTGACAGGACGGCAATCGAGCAGAAGCGATGTGAAAATGCTCAATACGAAGAACTCGAACACATGCGCCAGCTTCCTGACGAGGGCGTGCGAAGCCTTGACTCCAAACAATCCGAGTATCGGATTGACTATGTTCTCGGTTATCCATGAGCTGTTTGAAGCTGAGCCATCGGTTGGTATCAACGACTGCCACCACACGAACAGGGCGGCTAATATGACAGCTATGAGCAGTATCCTCTTTCTCCTGTTGTCCTTAAAAAAACGCCTTAAAAAAGCCTTCATTATATCCATTCCTTATCACAGGCTCATTCCTCATTCTCGACCGTGAAATAGTCAAATGACAACCATATCTGGAAGTCATTTATGTCGAGCTGAACCTTTATGAGCTGTCTGCGCTTATCTATCTGGATTACCCTTCCCTTTATATTGGCGAACGGCCCGTCGATTATTTTGATCGTATCTCCGGATTGTACAGCCTTGACTATCTCTATCAAGCCGTTATGCTCAAAAACCCATTTGGCGAACTCATAATCTCCGCCCTCAAGCTGCCAGCTCCCGTCGCCATACCTCAACACGATAACATTCGCCTTTTTTGCGGCGTCAATTATCCGTGCGCCGTCATTGCCGTATATGAATACATATCCCGGAAGAAGCCTCTTGTTGCACAGCTCCCACTTGCCCTGCCGCCTCTCCTTTTTCAGCTTCTCAGGACTTATTGCCGTTACGCCCTCACATGAATTGATTATCTCAACAACCTTCTGTTCCCGCAGCGTATGGCAGTACGCGCAGCAGGATAGACCAATACTCGAATCGTCCAACGAGACAACCTCCTTAAAAGGGTTTTATATTATAATCGGGGCATGAGCCCTCGGCTTGCACGCTTTACGCAGCTTCGACCCATGCCCGATAACTCAATTATAATTCTTATCACATCTTTATCAGGTATTGATGGATGAACTCATCTATCTCGCCATCCATGACCGCCTGAATATTGCCTGTTTCGCATCCCGTGCGATGATCCTTCACCATTGTATAGGGCTGGAACACATAGGAACGTATCTGGCTTCCCCACTCTATCTTTTTAAGCTCGCCCTTTATATCAGCCATCTTCTCCATACGCTCGCGCTCCTTTATCTCAAGCAGCTTGCCCTTCAATATGCGCATGGCAACCTCCTTATTCTGGAGCTGGCTGCGTTCGTTCTGGCACTGTACAACGATTCCCGTCGCATAGTGGGTTATGCGAATCGCGGATGAAACCTTGTTGACGTTCTGACCTCCCGCGCCGCCGGAACGGTATGTATCGACGCGGATATCCTCCGGCTTTATCTCTATGGAGTTATCATCCTCCGTCAATATCGGAGTAACGTCCAAGGACGCGAACGATGTGTGACGCCTTCCCGATGAATCAAACGGAGATATGCGGACAAGCCTATGCACGCCCTTTTCCGCCTTGAGATAACCGTAGGCGTTTTCACCCTGAACCTCGAATGTTACGGATTTTATTCCTGCTTCCTCGCCGTCGAGCAGGTCAAGCTCCTTGACCGTATAGCCCGAACGCTCGCAATAGCGGACATACATACGGTAGAGCATACTTACCCAGTCCTGCGCCTCTGTTCCGCCCGCGCCAGCATGGAGCGAAAGCACGGCGTTATAGCTGTCATACGGCCCCGTCAGGAGCGCGGCAAGATGGTATTCCTCGACCGCCTTTTTCAGCTTCTCAAAGGATTCCGGAACCTCCTCCGCAAGATCCTCGTCCTCCTCGCCCATGTCCATAAGGACCTCAAAATCCTCGCATTGGGATATGAGCTTGGAATACTTGTCGAGCTTGCTTGAGATGGATTTCATGCGCATATTGACCTTGTTGGCGGCTTCAACATCGTCCCAGAAGCCATCGCGTCCCATCTCGTCCTCTAATCTCTTTCTCTCCTCAGCAAGCTCTGTCAGGTTAAAGTGACTCACCCGCCTGCTTGAGGGCAGCAATCGTTGCCGTCAACTGCTGACGGTAATCGTCCATGATGATCATGTTATTTGCTTCCTTTCGGTATAATTATAATGATTTAACGCTGTTTTTTACTTGTTGTCCATACTCATTCGAGCCATGCTACATGCGTTCGGGGGCGTCTATTCCAACGAGATACAGACCGACTTTTATAGCCGTCCTTGCCGCATCGGTAACAGCCAGACGAGCTGTCTTAACGCCCTCGTTCTCGTCCATTATGCGGTTCTCGAAATAGAACTTGTTGAAGGCGGAGCATATCTCGATGACATTCCTGCTTATAAGGTACGGCTCGTATTTCTCAGCGGCGGACTCTATGCAGGAGGGCAGAGCGGCCATCGCCTTTATGAGATTGGCGCAGCTCTCGTTATCGAGTGCCGACCAATCCGCCTTTTCCACGTCATACTCCCCTGCCTTCCTCAGAACGGAGCAGCACCTTGCATGGGTATACTGCGCATAGGGCGCGGTTTCGCCCTCGAAATTGAGCGCCTTCTCCCAACTGAATGTGAAGTCCTTTATCCTGCTGGAGTAGAGCGGGCCCCATACGACCGCGCCAACGCCTATTTGACGGGCGACCTCGTCCATATCGGGCAGATCGGGACTCTTTTCAATCATTATGGCTTTGGTCTTCTCAATGGATTTGTTAAGCACATCATCAAGATATATGGCATTGCCCTTTCTTGTGGAGAACGTACCCTCCGGCATGGAAATCATGCCGAAGTTGACATGCACGCAGTCCTTAGCCCAATCGTAGCCCATAAGCTCCAGAGTTTTGAACACCTGTCTGAAGTGCAGGTTCTGCTGATAGGCGACGACGTACAGATTCTTATAGAAATCGTAAGTGTTCTTGCGGTATATAGCGGCGGTGATGTCCCTTGTCGGATAGATCGTTCCGCCATTCGATTTCAATATCAGGCAGGGGGGCATATCATAGGCGGAGAGATCGACTATTGTCATGCCGTTGTCAACCGTCGTCACACCCTTATCCTGCATCTCCTTTATGACGGCAGGCATCTTATCCTCATAGAATGCCTCGCCGTTGTAGCTGTCGAATTCGACGCCGAGCAGCTCATAGACATGCTTTGCTTCCCTTATAGTCAAATCCTTGAACCACTGATAAAGCTCCCAGTTTTCGGGATCGTGCAGCTCTATGGAGCGGAATGCCGCCCTTGCTTCGTCGTCGAGGGAAGGATCCTTCTCAGCCTCCTGATGATATTTAACATACAGCGAAAGCAACTCCCTCATCGGGGACTCGGCGTTTTCGATTTTCTCACGCTCGCCCCACTTCTTATAGGCCACAAGCATCTTGCCGAACTGTGTACCCCAGTCGCCGAGATGGTTTATCCTGACGGGGTTGAAGCCCAGATGCTTGAATATTCTCGAAAGCGAATGTCCGAGTACGGTGGTTGTGATGTGGTGTATGCCAAAGGGCTTGCATATATTTATCGAGGAGAAGTCTATGCAGACGTTCCTGCCCGCGCCCTCGTCGGATGTGCCGTAGGCTTCGCCCTCCTTCAGCACGCGCAGCACGGTCTTCTTCGCCTCATCGGATCTGTCGAGGAAGAAATTGAGGTATCCGCCCGCAGGCTCAGCCTTTACAATGCCGTCAAACCCCAAAAAAGCCTGTGACAGCTCAGAAGCTATTATATTCGGAGACTTGCGCATCGACTTTGCGAGCTTAAAGCAGGGCAGAGCAATGTCGCCCTTATCCGGCGTGGGGGGAACTTCAAACCACGAAAAAACCTCCTCCGACGGAACATTGGCGGTTTCGGCTATCCTGTTTGCGATTTCGAGTTTTATATCCATCTTTTGCTGCCCAAAGCTGATTGATACCAATATCCGTTCAAAAGGCAATGTATCCGTTTTTAGTCAGATATTCGCATAAAGCCAAATCAGGGCATACCTCCCATAATATTTATAGGAACATTATAACATAAATATTCTTTCCTGCCAATAGTCATTTTGAAGCTTTGCATTGATAATCACATAAAAGAGAACAAAAAACAGGCGCAAAACACGTTAGCCGCTTTGTGCCTGTCTGTGCGCCGCCCCATTTTGCCGGAGTGCGCATTAATTGATTGTCACTTTTTGAGGCTCAGTATTATTCCGAGCGCAATGGAGAGTGCCGCCGCCGCTATGACCTGGTACTCGGCGGGCAACAGGAACGTGAGCGTGTGAGCGGGTATCCAGAACAGGGGTATAGTCTTAAAAAGCGTGAATGACACGAAACCATGCCAATCTATGCCGTTTACAACACCCTTGAGTCCCGGCTTGTTATTGCCCTCGTGACGCAGCTCAAGGTACTTATCCGTACACTTGTGCGTCGCCATGAATGTCGGCCCGAAGGTCAGATTCATAACCGCCGCCGTGTAAAACGCCTTGAGGAGCCTGCTTAAGAAGCTCTCACCTCTGCCGGGGAGCAGATCAAGCTCCATCAGCTCGCCTATGCCCAGCGAGTAAGTCTTCATCATGAATGTTATCGCAACGCCTATAACACCCCATATGAGCATTCTCCACCCAACAAGGCAGGGCAGCTTCCATGCCCTGAGCTTTATTCGCATTGCCAGTATCTCCCCAACCGTCGCAAGCAACGCAAACTTGATAAATCCCATTATGTAGGGATGCTCGCTTGAAAGTCCCTTGAACGCCTCCCTCGTAGGCGTGATTATCAATATCGCCGCAAATGCGGCTATTATCAGCATGGAGATTATGCCGCCTATAACGCCGCTTTTTTCGCTCTTGTTCATAAAAGCCTCTAAGTCAAAAATTTGGTTTTTTAGTCGTCACCCAATACACCGACCTCATCGCCCTCGGCGGTTTCCGTTACATCATCGGTTTCTACGGCTTCGGTTGTTTCGGTGTTTCCGCTCTCGGTTTCCTGCGCGCCGGTTCCCTCGGTCGCTTCGGTTTTCTCAGTTGCTTCGGTTCCCGTGTTGTTATCCGTGCTGCTTGTTTCCGTCGTGTTTAAGGGTTCGGTCTTTGTTTCGTTTTCCTTATCCTTGTCCGTGCAGCCGATCGTGAATATCGCGGCTGTGAGCAGAGCTGCGCAAAGCATTGTTGATATTATCTTTTTCATGTTATCCTCCTGTTAGAAAAGCAGTATCAGTTTTTTTTCAAGTAATTGTGTAAGATAGTCCTTTATCGACTGTCTCAGAGCCTCATCATCGTCCACCTCATATTCCTCTTTGACGGCTTCCATAAGCGTGTTAAGGTCGGCAACCGTTTCCAGCTTCTTCCACATAAAAGCTGAGATTTCGTTTAGCTCTGTGACGTATGGACAATGTGGGAGGTTCTCTTTTGTTGCCACAAGGAAGTATTCATCGCATATCGACGTCAGTATTATTCCGGGTCTTGTCCTATACTTCTGCATTTATATTCCCTTCCTTTCCGCTCATATGGGCTTGGATAGCTTCCCTAAGCATTGCTGTTGACGCATCATTTCCGAGGTTGACAAAAGACCACTCATGTGCGCTGTTGAGTATTTGATCCGTGAGCTTGGCAAGCTTGAGTACCTGTTCCTCCGTCTTGGGCAATCCTATTATTTGGCTCATGAACCTTCCAACACAGTCGGCTTGGGTATTCTTATTCAGCTCATTGTGATCTCCCTGGCTGAGAAACACTATGCCCTCCAGCTCCGCAGAGATCATGTTGCCGATGTTCTCCTTGCCGTTCCAAGGGGTGGAGTACACCATAACCTTTCCGTCTTCGCAGCATTCCAATGCGGGAGTGTCGCCCGATATCATTATGATCTCTCCGGGGAACGATCTCTGCCAATTCATGTACTGTGTGGTCTTCCCCGTCCCGCTGGGAGCTGTCAGGAGCCATGCCCGTCCTTGATACACAAATGATACCGCATGGAAAAGCAAACAGTCAAACTTCCACAATGCGTTTGACGTTAGAACTGCAAGAATTCGATTCTCAACGTATGTTTCGCCTGCCTCCGGACAAAATCGTGTCTTATAATCCTCAATATTCAGCGGTGAAGCCCAAACGTCATACTCGATTTCATCCGTTCTTGACATGTATTGTCCGAATGTCAATCGAGTTTCAATATTGTTCAGCAGGTAACGCAAGCTGTGTTTGCCATATTGTATCTTATAAATCATTTATGTCCTCCGGGCTTATTAAAGGGCAGCGCGGGATGAACCCGCGCTGTCCTCATTGTTTAACCTAATCGATCATCCGATCAATTATTGTCTCCCGGCCAGCTCCTTGAGCCGCCGTTGACCGCAAGCCACTCGTCCTTCGAGAAGCCTCTGGAGAGCCACCACTCGTAGTAGTCGTTCTCGTCGATGCCGTCAATGCCGTCCATCTCCTTGGGCTTTGCCGTTATCCAATCCTCGAAGGGTACGGGCTTGATAATAGGATCCACGTCAATATGGCCACCAGAACCAGGGCCCTCTTGATCGTCATGGTCACCACTTGTCATTACAAACGGGATACTGTATTTTTTCTTCATATTCATTATTCCTTTCAGTCATTAACGATTTCCGTGTAGTAGTATTTTACGCCGGTATAGTTGTCGGTACTCATATTATTTGATATCGTCTTAGTGTTGCTGATATCACTACCAAATGTACGCTGCCTTGTACCAATGACGAGTATACTATCAGGAGTGATCCAGTAATTGGTGTATGTCTTGTTCTCAAGAGCTTCAAAACTACCCGTATTATCGGAATCCTCTCGATATCCCTTGTAGGGAACCCATGCGCGACCGGTGCTAAATGTGGTCTGGCTAATTGTCTTAGCACCTGTTTCAGGATCATCTGCTCCGTTCTTGGGTGCAATCCTTACGGTTTTCGGCCATGACTGGCAGGGAGTGACAACACCATCTATTATGAATCCTGTATCAACATAATTCTTATCATCGGTATCGGTTATCAGCCACCAACTGCGTATAACCTTGTCTGTCTTATTATAAGTATAGTATGTACAGATCTTCAAATACTTCGATGCAGGAACCTCCTTGATGTAGATCGTCTTACCGATAAACTCGGATATCTCACCCTTCTCAACGGAGAACCTATCGCCGCG
>CADAGD010000045.1 GCA_902787375.1 uncultured Eubacteriales bacterium | reverse complement strand
AAACGTAAGGAGGGATCCGAAAATGACAAAAAAAGAGCTGAAGGCATTGCGTCGTCCATTCATCAAAGAGCTGTTCCGTAAAAACAAGTTCAACCTTGTGATGACCGTTATAGCGGCATTTCTCTCCGCCGCTGCCTCAATAGTGATCTCATGGCTCATAAAGGAAGTCACCGATCTCATAGCGGGGAGCAGCAAATACGGCTTCGGCACTCTGCTCATAATCGGAGGCATCGGCTTTTCGCTGCTTGGCATCGCATGGATAATCGACCGTACATTCCTCTCCGAGTTCCGCTCGCGGGCAATGAAGCAGTACAGGGAATACGCTTTTGACAGGCTGCTGGAAAAGGGCATTCAGGCATTCTCCGGCGAAAACACATCGCTTTACATATCCGCGCTCTCAAACGACGTGAACACCATAGAGCAGGATTTTATCGGAAAGCTCCAGTCGGCGATAGAGGTCGGACTCTCATTCGTCGGCGCACTTGGGCTTATGCTGTGGTACAGCCCGCTTCTGACACTCATCGCCATAGGCTTCTCGTTGCTGCCGATAATCGTTTCAATAGTCCTCGGCAACAGCGCGGCAAGGGCGGAGAAAGCGGTTTCCGATAAAAAGGAAAACTACACGGGCATGCTCAAGGACGCGCTCACGGGCTTTTCGGTTATAAAGAGCTTTAAGGCGGAAAAGAGCATCTCGCGCATCCATGACGACGGCAACGAGGGCGTTGCGAGCGCATCGAAAAAGCGTACCAAGATAACCGTTCTGGTTTCCTATGCCTCCAATATCGCGGGCGGCATCGTTCAGTTCGGAGTGTTCTTCGTCGGTGCCGCGCTCACGCTCTCCGGCAGCAGCATAACGGGCGGTACGGCATTGGTATTCGTTCAGCTCCTGAACTACATTCTGGCTCCCATACAGACGTTCCCCACATTCTTTGCCGGCACGAAATCCGCGTTCAGCCTCATCGAAAAGCTTGCGGAGGCTCTCAACAGGAACATACCCGACGAGGGCGAGCAGATAGCTCCCCGTCTTACCTCCGGCATATCGGTGCGCGATCTCAGCTTCGCGTACGAGGAGGGCAAGACCGTCCTCTCCGACGTCGATATGGATATGAAGGCAGGCGGCTGCTATGCGCTGGTCGGCGGCTCCGGCAGCGGCAAATCGACCATTTTGAACCTTCTGATGGCGTCCTCAAAGGATTACAGCGGCAGCATATTATATGACAGCAAAGAGCTTAAAGGGCTTTCCGCAAGCTCGCTTTACGACCTTGTTTCGATAATCCAGCAGAATGTGTTCGTGTTCAACAGCACCATCCGCGACAATATCACAATGTTCACCGATTTCCCCGATGAGGAGATCGAAAGAGCGGTGCGCATGTCGGGACTTAAAAAGCTCATGGACGAGAAGGGCGCGGACTATCTCTGCGGCGAAAACGGTTCAGGGCTATCCGGCGGCGA
Source organism: uncultured Eubacteriales bacterium (assembly GCA_902787375.1). Lineage (GTDB taxonomy): Bacteria > Bacillota > Clostridia > Christensenellales > CAG-138 > UBA3857. The sequence goes on along the minus strand of CADAGD010000045.1, from coordinate 15,490 downwards.
GCGTCAGCGAATATCCATCGCAAGAGCGCTCCTGCGCAAAACGCCCGTGCTGTTCGTGGATGAAGCCACCGCCTCCCTCGACGCCGAGACCTCATTCGAGGTGCTGGACGCGATTTTGAAGCTGGACGGCTACACGCGGGTCATTGTGACGCATGACCTTGACGAGAACATACTCCGCCGCTGCACGGGTCTGTTCGCTCTGAAAAACGGCGTCGTTTCGGAACAGGGCCCTTTCGACGAGCTGATGAACCGGAAGGGCTATTTCTACTCGCTGTTCACCGTGTCGCAGGGACAGTAAACAACGAATATCTAAAGTCTGAAATGAAAGACCGGGCTTTCCGACCCAATATCCATAAAAACATACATGAAAGGAATGAAACACCATGATTCGATTTAAAGAAGGCTTTTATGCCGACGTCCGAGTTGAGGACAGGTATCTGACTACCATATCATACAAGGCAGGCATACTTGAGCAGATGAGCACGCGCAACGAAAAGCAAGCGTTTTTGAGGGTGTATGACGGCAGAATGTGGTACTATGCCTCCGTGACGGACGTTGATAATATTCAGCGGACTCTTGACGGGCTTTACGCCGCCGCAACGGAGAATCCCGCCATACTCGAAGACCCCATCGTGCGCCGTTTCGAGAGGAACCGTGCGAAGCTTTCGAGCTTTGCCGACTGCTCCGTGCGCGACATTCCCGTGAAGGATAAGCAGGAGCTTCTGTTATCCTACCTGCCCATTCTGTCGGAGGACGACTGCGTCAAGCTGCCGGAGGGAACCTATGTTGACCGCAGCAGTCTTTTCAGCTTCAGCTCAAGCCTCGGCGCGGATATAAGCTATGACTACCAGACCTGCGGCATTTCGTTCACATTCAGCATGGCGGAGGACGACAGGCAGTTTGCGGGGCATTGGAGCAAGGGCGGAACGCGCTTTGACGAGCTTCGCGGTCTTGACGATATAATACGCGCCGCAGTCAAGGAGCATGCGTTCTTCCTCCGCAGCTCGGTTCCCGTGGAGGCGGGCAGGTATCCCGTGGTACTGTCCCCCGAAGCGGCAGGAGTATTCGCCCATGAATCCTTCGGTCACAAATCCGAATCCGACTTCATGCTCTCCGACGAGTCCATGCGTGATGAATGGCAGCTCGGCAAATCCGTCGGCTCCCCCATCCTCTCCATAGCCGAATGCGGAGACATACCCGGCGCGGGCTTTACTCCCTACGACGACGAGGGTACAAAGGCAAGGAAGAACTATCTTATAAAGAACGGCGTGCTTGCGGGCAGACTTCACAGCGCACAGACCGCCGCCGCGCTGGGCGAGGGCTTGACGGGCAACGCCCGCGCCATTGACTGCACATTCGAGCCGATAGTCCGCATGACCAGCACATATATCGAGGGCGGAGACCTCAGCTTTGACGAGCTTACGGCTCCCATCGAAAAGGGCTATTTCATCAAGACCATCAAGCATGGCAGCGGCATGAGCACGTTTACCATCGCGCCCCTTTTGGCGTATGAGATAGTGAACGGCAAGCTCGGACGCCCCGTCCAGATAAGCGTCATTACGGGCAATGTTTTTGAAACTCTCGGACTTATAGACGGTCTGACAAAGGATGTGGAGATGCTATCATTTGTCACGGGCGGCTGCGGCAAAATGGAGCAGTATCCCCTGCCCGTGGGCTTGGGCGGCCCGTTTGTCAGGGTATCGGAAATAAACGTACAGTAACGGAGGATCAATATTATGGAAAAAGAGTTCATTAAGGAAACAAACAGTTCCGTCACTCTGAATGTCACCGCCGGAAGGATAGACAGCTTCCGTGAGATCGAGAGGACGACCGGCACGGTTCGCGTTTACGAGAACGGCTGTGTGGGCGTCGCGGGAGCCTTGGGCGAGCCGGACGAGGAGGAGCTGACAAAAAAGGCAAAGGACGCCCTCATTTTCGGCATACCGTATCCCGAAAGGCTCGAAGGCGCGTTGGATATGGAGGAGCTGCATGACGATGAGCTGATACCCATACCCGATTTCATCCCGACAATGCAGGCATTCCTCGACCGCCTCGGCAAGCTTTGTCCGAAATTTGCCTTCTCTAACAAGCTGAGCATGAGCCGCAACCGAACCGAGTACCGAAACTCCAAGGGACGCCGTCTTGTAAGCTCAAGCAGCAAGCTCTCGATCGAGCTGCTGGCTCAGAACCGCGGCTCAGGCAATCTCTTCGATACCTTCTTCGTGTGGAGCGGCAACCGTCTTAACGAGGATGAGCTGCTCGCGCAGTTCAAGAAGGAATACGACGCCTTCCATACTTCCGCCGATATAGCTCCCGGACGTTATCCGGTTGTGTTCTCCGACATCGAAACCGTGCTGTACAGGTTCTTCCGACACTTCACGTCCGACGCCTATGCCGCCGGAGCGTCCCTCCTGAACGGCAAGCTCTCCGAGAAGGTTTTCTCCGATAAGCTGACCGTCAAGGACGACATGAACCCCTTGACAAATCACGGCTGCTGCTTCTTCGATGCGGAGGGCTGCGTCGCTCCCGATATGCGCCCGACATTCGTGGAAAACGGCGTCCTCAAGGGACTCCTGACCACCAAAAAATCAGCGGAACAGTACGGCATACCCAATCTCGGCAATGCCGCCGCGGAGTATGACGGCATCCCCCAAATATCCCTGCACAGCCTCTATACCGCTCCCACCGCAGAAAGCCTCCGTGAGCTCGTCCCCGGCAAAGCGGTGTATGTCGTGGTTGCCGACGGCGGCGACTCCACCCCCGACGGACATTTCGCCACCCCCGTCCAGATGGCTTATCTCATGGAAAACGGCGAGCTTGTAGGACGCCTCCCCGTTTTAAACATCAGCGGCAGCTTCTTCGAGCTGCTCGGAAAGGACTATGTCGGCACAGTCCGCGATGTTCCCGTCAAGGAAGCCGCACTGACTGCCATAATAATGGATGTCAGTAAGGCGTGAACCAAATCCGTATTAAAGTAAAAAAAACATAGCCGATTACTTTATAAGGCTGTCAACGAACGCTCGTTTTTGACAGCCTTATATAAAATTACACTCTTATTTTCATTGTCAAGTCGAAAAACAGGGAAAAGTATTGAATTTTGATGCTCAATATGCCATAATAAAGAAACAGCCGATTTATTGCTGTATACCATTTAGGGGGGGAATGATATGAAAGCATACGGAAATTCTTTTAGTATCATCAGAAACAATTATCTGTACGAAATTCCCTTTTTTCAAAGGAGATATGTGTGGGAAGAAGAAAACTGGAAAGAGCTTCTTGATAGTTTAAGCGATGCTGATGATTGCCCATTCTTGGGTTCTATTATTTTGAAAGAAAACAAGGATTCTGAGGACAACATTTTTTGGACTGTTATTGATGGTCAACAGAGATTAACAACATTGAGTATTCTTATGCGTGCTTGTTTCGATGAACTTACAGCCATCAAAAATACAGAGCGTTTTCGTTCAGAATATGATGATGAAGACCCTTGGAGCGAAGAAGTACGTACACCTTTCAACGAAACAACGCATATCAAGGATTCTAACAAAAATAGACACACAAAAATCCGTCACAGTCGTATAGATCACATTGATTTTGAAAAGGTTATGAACGGTGATATTAAAGACAGTTATGAAAACACAGATTCGGAGAAAACAAGCAAAATCATAAGTTGCTATTGTTTTTTCAGAAAAGCATTAAAGGAAAAGGGTATTGATACTGTCTGGATTATTTGGGAATATCTCACCAAGAGAATCGGAGATCGGGACGAAAACGGAAAGTACCTTGTTATCATAGAACTTGGAAATAAAGAAAACGAACAAGCTATATTTGATACCGTCAATACTGCGGGTGTCAGGTTAACTTGTTCCGATACGATTAAAAACACTTTATTTCAGCGATATATCGACGTTTTACGAGATAGTGGTGTAAGCAGTAATAACTCTCAGAATAAAGCCACGAAGCTTTACGATGATCAATGGGACAGCATTTTTTCATCATCGCAAGATTCCATTGCATACTGGAATAAATCACGGCAAGTCGGAAGATTATACAGGGATAACATAGAAATACTTTTACATTGTATTGCTGTCATTAAAGGCTTTTTTGATCCTGCTGAGAAGAAAATGTCCGATTTGCCGCAATGCTATAAAGATTATATCTCCGCACTTTCCTATTCAGACATAGAAGCATTTATCAAAGAAATCAACACCTATGCGAAGCTGTATCAGGACAATTTCGAGGAAGTTGAGTCAGAAGCTTTGTATTACTATGATTCAGAGCAGTATCTATCCAGAATAATGCACATAGTTGATGTGTTGGAAATATCGACATTCTTGCCGTATATTCTTTATCTTCTATTTCAAAAAGAGCAGGGCAATCAATCCGATGTTAAGGAACATTTGCTTGCATTGGAACGTTATTTGATACTTCACGCTATCTGTGGAGAAAGTACAAAGAATTACAACAAAGAATGCATACAGCTTATTAAAGGCACATCAATTGACGTATTACTGGCAAGCTGCGAAAATATTAATTCCGAACGTTTTAAATACGGTTTGTATCATATGAACAGTAATAAGCTCGCAACACTATTACTCTTCTGGATAGAGCTTTATAAGCGTAGCGTATCAAATGCAGATTTAAAAAAAATATCCTATGCCTTTACATTAGAACATATCATGCCTCAGAAATGGGAGCAGTATTGGTCTGTCCAGGTTCTCCCCGTTTATTCTGAAAACGGTGAGATTGAAGAAAATGAAGATTTGGCAAGACGCATTAGATCTGATGCTGTTTACCAGATTGGTAACATGACATTGCTGACGGCTAAGCTGAACACTTCTCTCAGAAACTACGATTTTGCAAGGAAAGTAAACGGCGAAGGAAGAAAGCGAGGCATGAAAGCACTGGCTGATTGCATGATTACGAGAGAAATAATAGAACTTCCTGCATGGAAAGAAACCGATATTATTTCTCGTACCGCTAAACTGTCAGCATATATTTGTAAAATATGGGGATTATCCTTTGTATAATGAAATGTTTCAACCAAAACTATTAACGTTGAACCCCAAAGCCCTCCGCTGCATACACACAGCGAAGGGCTTTTTCGATGGATTTAATGGGCATTGCATTCTGTTCAGATAAAAACAATTAAAGCATACCCAAGGATACCCTTAGAGTTATGAGTTTAGAGTTATGATTTCGCCTGCGGCAAAAGTTATGATTGCGCTGTGCGCAAGTTATAATAGGTTCGCCAAATGGCGTCGGCGTTAACTTATAACTGCGCGAAGCGCATCATAACTCATAGATTGGCGAAGCTGATCATAACCGAGCTTTCGGCTCACTCCCACTCCCTAACTAAACCTGTGTCCTAAACATTTTTGTTAGGGTTTTCTGTTACGATTCGATTCCATTTGGTTTCAGCCGTCCATATCACACGGACTGTATCAGCTAATGTTATCAAATTGTTATCACGTGAGTGTCATCAAAGTGCCATAACATATATCTGGCACGGATTCCACTCGTCCCACAAAGTCGGGAACACTTCAAACTCTTTAAACCCAAGGGACAAATAAAAATGATTGGTAGCATCATAATCTTCGTAACGTCCCATCTGAACCGTCTTAACTTGCATAAACGAATAACCCGCTTGCTTGGCCTTTTCTCTCGCCTGTTCAAAAAGTTTTCTTCCAATGCCCTTTCTGTGATAATCTTTCAGCACTCCCATAACACAGAGCTCAACGGTTTCTTTACCTGTTTCTTTAAGGCATAGAAAACCTATAGGTTTATTCGAATCATACGCAGCAAAGAATGGCTGATCTGCACTTTCTTTTATGTACTGTTCTCTGGCTTCAGGAATTCCAAACCAGTCAGGTAATGCCTCTAGGATTTCTCTGGCAATTCTTTGTTTCTGATTAACTTCTTTCTCTTCTATAATTTTTATTTCTTTACTCATCATATATTCGTCATCTCCAATCCCTCATTTCAAATCCTTAATGAACTTTAGCATTCTCATTGTTGCCAACTCATTGCGAGGCATTGAGCGCAATTCTTCTGCCGTTACCCACTTATATGCAGATGTTTCACCTTCCTGCAATACCACGCTGGTTTTATCAGCATCAGTCTCGCACAGATAACAAGACCTTTTTTAGTCTTTACTGAAACCTCACCTGCTAATCTTTTGCATTACTCATAAATAATGCTCAGTTATCAAGTGTTATCATTTTGTTATCAAATCGCTTTTCCAAATCCCTGAAAGCCACGTAAATACGGCATTCTTTGGACTTCGTTAATTATTCCCACTCGCTCCTGCAATCCGTAAGCTAAATGATTTTATATAGGTCATTTAGCACAGATTATCAGGATTATTCACATTACCTATAAATCTTGGACTATCAAGATTTTTGTTGTCACCGTGTTGTCACACAGTACCCTTATACTACTGTATCAAATCAAAAAAAGCAACCTTTCATTTGAGCATACGAAGAATTTCTCCGGCGTCTCCATGAATACAGACAGACCGCTGTTCTATCTCTTTTGGACATACTGCTTCGTCATAATTCACGCAGGCATAAAAGGCTCGCCTGTTGTCTCTCGTCATCTGCCAGAAGGGATACTTGATGATGACCGGGGTATTGGCTCCTACGCCGATCTCCAGATACAGCACATGAAGATTTTCGTGTCTGCGAAGGAAATCGGAATACGCAGCCGACGCTTTGCGCCATCCAGCATCCTCAACAAAGGTATCGTCCGAACGCAGATTCATCGTGACCGGATCGCCATTTGGAGCAGTGGGGATCAGTTCTGTAGGAAGCTTCATAGAGATTGTGCCGTTCTCCGGAACTTGGAATATGCCGGCTTCATCTCTGACAAAGCCCTGCGCTTCCATGGCCCGCATCGTCCACGCCTCGTTGTCGAAGGTTTCCTGCACTTTTGGATCAATGCTCTGGAACAGACCGTAATCTCCCTGCGTATAGAACAGCCGCTTTTTGTCGAAGCCCGCACGCTGGAACTGGTGATCCACGTTTGTCGTTACTACGAAGTAGTCCTTACCGTCAAGCAATTGCAGAAGCTGAGGGTAGACCAGCTTCGGCGCATCGATATAGCGATTATAGTAGATGTGCCTCGCCCACCAAGCCCACAAGGTTTCTTCATCCGGGAAGGGATAAAAGCCTCCGGAGTAGATGTCCTTAATCTGATACCTCTTGGCAAAGTCGAAGAAATACCGTTCAAAGCGTTCGCCGGAATAGGTCAGGCCTGCGGCCGTGGAAAGGCCCGCCCCTGCGCCGACAACAATAGCATCCGCTGTTTCGAGCTCATTTTTCAGCCTTGCGATCTGTTCGTCCCGTGATCCTATCCCATGAGACATGCGAAGGTCATAAGTACGCACGGCGATGAGGCCTTTTTGTATCGATTCCAGATAGCCGTTTGGCTGAGTATTGTAATAGTTCTTCATAATATGCTTTATCCTCATCTTTGAACACATTGAAAATCACCCGGTCAATCCGTCCCTTGTGTTCGTCCAGCCATTTGTTTACGGTACCGACCGCTATTTCTGCCGCACGTTTATTCGGAAAGCTGAATACGCCCGTTGAAATACAGCAGAAAGCCACACTGCGCAGTCTGTTTTCGGCGCAGAGGTCAAGGGTATTTCGGTAGCAATCCGCCAGATCCTGTTCCAGTGCCTTTGTCAACCGTCCCTCAACAATGGGGCCGACGATATGGATTATCTTCTTCGCCGGAAGGTTGTAGCCGTCCGTCAGCATGGGGACGGCGGTCGGCTGCTCATAATCTCTGCCATAGCGGATGCGAAGCTGATTCATCTGTCGGTTACATTCCGCCCGCAACTGTACCCCTGCAAAGGTGTGGATGCAGTTGTCGATGCAGGTGTGCATCGGGACGAAGCATCCCAGCATCTGCGAGTTGGCGGCGTTCACAATAGCGTCAACGGCAAGCCGGGTGATATCGCCCTGCCAGATTGACATGCCATTCCGAATAACGGGAATCTTCGAAAGCGTAACAATCCCGTTTTCGCGGATACGTTCCCGCAGATATTCATCCTGCAAGGTAAGTAAGGAATCGTCAAGTTTCCTCGGCATACGAATGTTCATCAGGGAACGGAGGATTCGCCGTTTGCCCTCGTTATCCTCCGGCGTTTGTAAATCTTTATATTGAACAGAATCAGCCTTGAACGCTTCAACCAGCGTATCGAGCCGTTGTTCCTGTGTCATTTTCTCAGTCATAAAGCTACCTTCTTTCTACTGCTCCCACGGGGCACGTCTCCATGCAGTTTCCGCAGTGCAGGCAATGCTCCTGTTCGATCACATGGGGAATGCATTCAGCATTGATGCAGTTCTGAGGGCAGACCGCCGCACAGCCTCCGCAGCCGATGCAGGTGTCCGTAATGAAGTATCCTTCAGGTTTCTGTGCTGCTCCCCCGAAGGTGAAGGAGGCACGCTCAATCGGCTTTTTTGAGAGATCAAACCACTCGCCGGTGCCTTCGTAAATCTGGAAGACGGTCAATGCCCGCATTGCTTCCTCTGTCGGATAAATGTCATGCATATACGGGTTCTTTGCAAACAGTTCCGGGATTTTGTCATACCCAAGCTCACGCACCCTGCCTCTGATCGACACCGCTACGCTGCTCATCGTATCCTTGCCCTTCATAGCAGTCAGCGCAAGAAAACCTCTCTTGATGAGTCGGTCATAGAAGCCCTTGCCCTTCGCCGTCAGAAAGTACAGACTGTTTTCATCACAATCCATCATGTCAATGGCAGCGGTGACGGGAAGCCCCTCATCGTCCACCGTGGCAACGATGGTCGTGTGGATTTCATTCACAACAAAAGATAAATACTCTGCTGTCTTCATAAACTCGCCTCCTGTGAAAAGCTCCGGAAGAATATTATCCTCCGGAGCCTTTGCTTTTATTTCTCCTCTGCCAGAAGCTCAGTCATGCCGCTGCGAAGATCGAGAAGCGTGTATTTTCGCAATTCGTCCTCCATCGCGTTCTGAATCGCTTTCAGCTTGTCATCCAGCAATGCATGGATATTCCTGCCCACCGGACATTCAGGGTTCGGACTTTCGTGGAAATGGAACAGGTCTCCGTTTTCAACTGCTCCGATCGCCTCGTACACATCGTAAAAGGTGATTTCCGACAAGTCCCTCGTCAGCTCGATCCCGCCCGTGCCTCTTGCCACGTTGATGAGCCCGGCGTTTTTGAGCTGCGTCAGGATCTTCCGTATGATGACCGGATTGGTGTTGATCGACCCGGCAAGAAAGTCGCTGGTGACTTTGTATTCATCCTTGAACACATCCACACATGTGAAAATGTGCAAGGCGATTGTAAACCTGCTTGAAATCTGCATAGCCATTCCTCCCGAAGAACAGTATATCACGGAATGGCTGTAATTTCAACGATTACATTAGAATTTGCCATTCTGATTCTGCCAGGTTTCCTTGGCTGCAATGGTCTCCATGACGTCCCAATGCTCCGCGATAAAGCCGTTTTCAACACGGAAGAGATCGTAATAGGTGGTAGGCACGCCGCCGAAGGAGCCTTCGCTGCAAGCAAGAGCGTAGTCGCCGTCGGCAAGAACCATATGCGTCTTGTCATAGACCATCGAAATGCCTTGTTCAGCCATAGCCGCAAGAGCAGCACCGAGTCCGGAAAGCCCGTCAGCGATGGAGATATTGTGCTGGATGTATTTGTCGCCGTCGTAGTAGGAGGTCAGCTTTTCGGGATGCTCTCCGCGAAGCACGTCGCCTACGAATCCCGCAACGATGCGGCGGGTCTCTTCCTTATCGACGTCTTTCTTTTCAAGCGTACCGTCGATCTGGGTGTGACCGGAAGGATTGGGGGCGGCAACATTCTGAAGATTGTCCCAATGCTCATCGATTTTGCCATCGGCGTTGAAATGGAACACGTCAAACGCTACCTGTTCGCCCGCTCCGGCGAAATTGTAGACAGTCTGAAGGAAAACACATTCGCCGTCTTCAAAAGTGCGGATGTTGTTGACCGTCGTCTTTACAGGTGCCTGCTGAAGCCCCGCGACCGCCGCCACGAATGCGTCAGAGCCGGTGCCGAAAGCGAGGTTGTGCTGCTTGTACTCGGGGGCGAGCAGAGACTTCGCCAGATTCAGATCACCGGATACGAATGTGCCGATCAGAGCCAGGGCTTTTTCTTTGTTAGTCATAGTGAGATACCTCCGAAAATTCATTTGATGTAACCACCGTGGTTTCATCATAGCTGTAGTATAGCACGGCGAGGATGTAATGTCAATAGTTACATCAAACATTTTTTGCATTTTTTTGATTCGGGGATTGCTCCCCGCCGCCGTAATCTTATGCGTAGATCAGATCGTTGTTAACCATCTCCATCTTTATCCACTTCCTTTCCAGACAAAAGAAAAAGAGCTACTGATCCAACAAAAATCAGTTAGCTCTTTATTTATGAGTAATGCTTAAAGTGTTGTCAAAACGTTGTCACGAGGCTGTTTTAAGCCTCAAAAACCCAGCATTTATGCGGGTTTGCAGCGTTTTGTGGATTATTCCCACTCGCTCCCTGCAAAATAATCTTAACAGTTTATTCCCACTCGCTCCCTGCAAAATAATCTTAACAGTATTTGTTTAAGGATTTTAGCACGGAGTATTTCTATTATTTGTATTGTAAATAAAATACAGGCTATCAAAAATTCTGTTGCCATTTTGTTGCCACGATACAAGATTATTATAGCAGGGGTAAGAAATAAAATCAACACTTTAATGCGATAAATTGCAGTTAAAAATAACTACTAATACCTCGCCTATTTAATCCTTTTCATAAAATACGATCGTCATTTTTTCATTGATTTGCTCTGTTTTGCCTGTTTGGTGATAACCGAGCTTTTCATATAAATAGCAGTTACCTTTTTCTTGCAAAATAGTGTCAAGCTTCCAGTGTTGCTTGCCGTGAATACGCTCTGCTTCCTTTATCGCCTGCTGAGCATAGCCTTTGTTACGGTATTCCAGCATTATGAAAATCGGCGATATTCTTTTTCGGGTAATGCCGTCTTTACAGTCTACAATACGGATCACGCCGACCTTCACATTGTCTACCATTATGAAATAGTATGTCGTTTCGGGTTGATTGAACCGAAACAGGATTTTTTCGTAATTTTCCGTTGCAGGACTTGTTTCCGTATCCTGATATTTATCGAATAACTCCGCAAACGCTTCTTTTTGCATTTGCAGGATTGTATTCAAATCCTTAAGCTTAGCTTGTTTTAAATCAATACCTTTAGACATCATAATACTCTCATCAATTCCTTCATATACGAAACTAAGTCATTATCATTCATTTCTAATATTTCTTCTTTAGTCACCCATTTGTACGCATCGTGTTCTTCTAAATCAAGCTCTATTGTTTCATCTGTGCCTGATAAACTGCACAAATAGATTAAAGTAGTAAACACCTGATTCTTCTTTGTATCCATATTAGATATTTCGTAGAGGATCCTCTCAACTGTAACATCCAGATTAGTTTCCTCTTTCGTTTCACGCACGGCAGTTGAGGATGGAAACTCTAACTTTTCAACTGTGCCGCCGGGAATATCCCACTTGCCGCCCTCATAGTTTTCTTTTCCTTGCTCTGTCAGCGTTCTTTTGAGAATTAGCAACTCATCCATCGAGTTCTTTATTAGTGCGTGTGCGATCAGATTACTCATATCGTTTATTCCTCACTTGTGTCGGTGTTTTGGTTTTATACTAATTCCTGATAGAAAGTAGACTTATATTTTGCGAGGATATTTTTCGCAAGACAAGGACGACAACGCAGTATTGCGGAAAATAGACCGCAAAGATTGTCTACTTTTTATTAGGTATTAGAATTATATCCACTGAATAAATGCTGTTTTGTCTGTACAGTTATAACCCGCTCTTTTATAGAAATTCAGGGTTCTTTCTTTTTTAGAGCCTGTAAGCAACATCATTTTATAACAATCAGCCTTGACCGCTAACTCTTTTGCATAATTCAAACAGGCGGTTGCATAACCCTTTCCTCTGTAATCGGCGTGAGTAACAACATTTTCTATAAAAGCATACGGACGGACATTTCTTGTCAGATTAGGGATAATCACACATACGCAAGAAGATATGATTTTACCGTCAAACTCACAGACAATAATATGATGATTAACATCATTACATATTTCAGACCAAGTGTTTTGTAAATGTTCGTTGTTTTCAGGTACACCAAGCTCATGCAGGTGGGTATATAATTCAAGCAATTCGCCTAACTCATTTTCTTTGATTTCTCTAATTGTCATTTCTTCACCAAATTGTTATCAATATATTCCATATACGGCTTGCGGTTATAAACGCTGTCAAGGTTGTTTTTGTACCACTCAAACTCCTCTTTCAAGCCCTTTTCCAATGGAATAGTATCAGTCATAAGATCATTTTGCTTACTCACGTCAAGGATATATTCATAATCATAGAAGCAGAAGTAATCCCGCTGCGGAATTTCTTTGTCTACGCTGACAAACTCCGGGGTTTTGCAAGCTGCCTTATAGCATAACTCTACCCATTCTTTCACGGTAACAATATCCTTATTGCCGACATTGAAAATGTGATTTTCGGGGTGCTTGTCTATTAGGATTTCAACAAAACGGCAAAGGTCGGATACATTGAAAAATTGCAACTTCATATCTCCGTTTTGAGGTATATAAAACGGTCTGTCCTGCATAGCGCAGTCAAACGGAAACGCTTCACGGTATAAATTCTCATAAACACCGTAGAAATACGGCGGACGGAGAATGTATGCGTTCGGTACGTTTGCTTGTAAGTATTGCTCTGCTCTCAGCTTGTTCGTTCCGTAATCCCCCCAAACAGAGTTATATCCGCAGGACTGTTCCTCTTTAAACGGTTGAGGATTCGTTTCGGGATAGACAGCACTGGAGCTGATGAAAATGTAATCATCAAAGGTAATGCCCGAATTGAGCAGCGTTTTGATATGCTCTTCCGTATATGCGGTGATGTCAAGGATAAGGTCAAAGTGCTTGCCGTTGAGCCTCTCGCCTAAAGCTGTTCTGTCGCAGTTTATATGTGTTACGCCGTCTACCTGCGGTCTGCTACCTCGGTTAATAACGGTAACGTCATTACCGTTAGCAACAAAAAACTCCGCCGCATATCTACTTACAAATGTTGTTCCGCCTGTGATAAGAGTTTTCATAACTACTCCTTTCAGAATCAAGCCCATTTTTCATCAATATTATTCTATCACGAATCCGAAAATATGGCAATAGAAAACGCCGCCAAGCAGGAGATTACCCCATTTGGCGGCTGCGATTTATAATTCTAAATTAGAAATTTACTCCCACTCAATCGTTCCCGGAGGTTTATCGGTGATATCGTAGACTACGCGATTGACGTGTGGGACTTCGGCTATTATGCGGTTGGAGATTTTACGGAGGAGCTTATGCGGGATTTCGGCAAACTCGACGGTCATGGCGTCGGTGGAGACAACGGCGCGGACGCCGATGGCATAGTCATATGTGCGGCTATCGCCCATGACGCCGACGGAACGCATCCCTGTGAACACGGTGAAATACTGCCAGATTTCACGATCCATGCCGGCTTTTTTTATCTCGTCGCGAAGTATCCAATCGCTGTCGCGCAGTATGTTAAGCTTTTCCTCGGTGATGTCGCCGAGTATGCGGATGCCGAGACCGGGGCCGGGGAACGGCTGACGCCATACAAGCTCCTTTGGCATACCGAGAGCTTCGCCTATTGCGCGGACTTCATCCTTGAAGAAGGGGCGCAGGGGCTCTAAAAGCTCAAAGCCGAACTTTTCGGGAAGTCCTCCGACATTATGATGGCTCTTTATGACGGATGCTCCGCCCGAACCGGACTCGATTACGTCGGGATATATGGTTCCCTGAAGCAGCAGCTCCGCGCCGCCTATCTTTTTCGCCTCGCGCTCGAACACGCGAACGAAGCTTTCACCGATTATCTTGCGCTTCTTTTCAGGCTCGGTAACGCCCGCAAGCTGGGAGAGGAAGTATTCCCTCGCATCAACCTCTATGACATTGAGGCGCATATTCTCGCGGTAGAAGTGCATTACCTCCTCCGCCTCGTTCTTCCTCAGCAGACCGTGATCGACGAATATGCAGGTGAGCTTATCGCCTACTGCCTTGGATACCAGCGCGGCGGCAACGGATGAATCGACGCCGCCCGAAAGTCCTGCAACGACTTTGCGGCCGCCAACCTGTGCGCGAATATCGTTAATGATACCGTCAATAAGGTTTTCGGGACTCCATGAGCCGGTGCATCCGCAGATATTCCTTGTGAAATTCTTAAAGAACTGTGCGCAATATTCCGTATGCGCCACCTCAGGATGGAATTGAACGGCAAACAGGCGTTTCGATGTGTTCTCAATAGCCGCTATGGGACATTCGTCCGTGCTTGCTATGACGTGGAATCCATCAGGAGCCTTTGTTACCATGTCGTTATGGCTCATCCAGACGGTGGAGTCGGGCATATCGGAAAATAGCGGGGACTGTTCAAAATGCGCTTTCACTCCGGCATATTCACGCACCGGAGCCTGTTCGACCTTGCCGCCCAGCATATGCGTCATGAGCTGCATACCGTAACATATGCCAAGCACGGGAACGCCAAGCTCGAATATCTCAGGCAGACATCTTCTGCCGTCCTCGGCATATACGCTGTCCGGACTGCCGGAAAGTATTATGCCGGAAAGACCTTCGCCCCTGATCCTGTCTATGGACGACATCGGCGGCAAAAGCTCGGAGAATACGCCCTGTTCACGCACGCGCCTTGCTATGAGCTGGTTGTACTGCGCACCGAAATCTAAAATTACGATTCTTTCCATACGTTTTCCTTTCATTGTATTTTTCGCGGCATCGGCCATCGGTCACGAAGGCATATGCCGCTTTGATGGTTCATTGAGTATTTTACTTTATACCGAGGCTTTTTTCAAGTGTCCATGGGCATGAAGTTGCAATATGATTTTTTGCAAGTATGATGTCGATTAAAATGAGTGGCGAATATATTTTTATTTCTCAGCAGATTTTGATTGACAAGCAAGGTCTATAGTGCTAAGGGAGAATTGATTGATGGAAGATAAACTGCTTTGCGAAAGCGATTATCGTTTCATGGATGTTATATGGCGGCATGAGCCGGTCGGCTCGACGGAGCTTGTGAATCTTTGCAATGCGGAGCTGGGATGGAAGAAATCGACCACATACACGATGCTGCGCAAGATGTGCGAAAAGGGCTTTGCGGTCAACAACAACTCCGTCATAACGTCCTCTGTGGAAAAGAGTGCGGTGCAGAAGAAGGAAAGCCTGCTTCTGATAAACAGGGACTTCGGCGGCTCGCTGCCGAGCTTTCTCGTTTCGTTCTTCGGCGGCAGGCGGATATCCGACGAAGAAGCAGACGAACTCAAAACGCTGATAGACAGCCACAGGGATTGAGTATTAAAACGGAGATATTAATA
>CADAGD010000044.1:12062-24218 GCA_902787375.1 uncultured Eubacteriales bacterium | reverse complement strand
ATTAGAACTGTGGATGTTGGGTTCTTTTGCTTCAAATCGTCGCAAATCAGGCATGAGAGCAGTCAAGTAATCTGCCTCCCCTGAGTCAGGGGAGGTGGCGCGGCGCGGTAAATCCGCCGCGTCGGAGGGGTTGTTTACCCTTGTCACACTTGAATTTTATAGTTGATTTCAACCCCTCAGTCATCCTCGCTTCGCTCGGCTGACAGCTCCCCTTGACAATGGGAGCCAATGTGCTTTGTCATTCTTGGTGCAAAAAGCGGCGGCTCCCCATGCGCGGGGAGCCGCGAAAAAAGTCATTTTTTGTGTTTAATAGGCAACGGTATTGGGCAGCATGTCAAGAACCATTCTGAGCATTATGAGCGCGTCAGTGAAGTTGACAACGCCATCGCCGTTCATATCGCAGTTGGCAAGCATCTCATCGGTAAGCTCCTCAAGCTCCATGACGGCGCGCATTAAGAGGAGGACATCGTCGCTTGTCAGCTCGCCGTCACCGTCGGCGTCACCGGGGATTGGCTCGGCTTCGGTGAATTTGGCTATGAGAACCGTTTCGTCAGGATCGTTATTACCATCATACAACCAACTATATTGACCGTCATCATAGCTGCAATCATCCACGCTCACTATCAATTCGCCGGCTTCGTTATACCATCCGAGAAAATCCGCTCCCTCGTTCGGATAAGCATAAACGACTGCACAAAATGTCTCATTTTCCACCCAATGATCTTCATCAAAATAAACAAAGTGATTAAATGGCTTAATGTATACGCCAATCGTTCCATTTCCATATGACTTAAAACAATCGAATTTCAACTCCGGACAATTACTTGTATCCAGCTCAGTCAGTTTATTACCTTCACAAATCAAGCTCTTAAGCTCCGGCTGGTTACTTACATCAAGCTCAGTCAGGTTGTTATCGCTGCACTTCAAATATGTTAGTGCTGTATTGCTGCTCAAATCAAGCTCGGATAGATTGTTTCTTCTACAATTAAAATATGTTAACGCGGTATTATGGCTCACGTCGAGCTCTGTCAATTCATTTGAGCCGCAATCCAAATATGTAAGTGCAGCATTATCGTTCACCTCAAGCTCGGTAAGGCTGTTGTAGGAGCAATCCAAGTACTTAAGAGCAGTACAGCCGCTTATATTTATCTCAGAAATGTTATTAGTTGTATAACCCTCATCATAATCTTCATAGTATGTTTTTAATCCGCAATATACCTTTCTAAGCGCGGTACAATCACTTAAATCAAGGGTTCCGCAGAGACTTTCATGGTATTTTCCATAATTACCACATCCCACATTCACACTGAAAAGCCTCAGCTTTCCATCCACGGCAATCCAATTGAACCTTGTATGCTCACCGCCCCAACTATCCTCAATTTCCCATGTTTCGGGATCGGCAGGATCATAGTTTTCATTGAGTTTTTCTCCGTTCTTAACGCCGTTCTCGTCGGTCTGCTCAAGGAAAGCCACGACCTTTTGATAATCATGCTCATAATAGCCATCAACATCGCCGACTTTGCTGAATTTAGCGATAAGAACTTCTTCACCAATGCCAGAACAGTAATGGAACCAAGTATAATCAATCGCATAACCGCTCCAATGGAAACATTCATCCGCGCTTATTACAGGCTCATCCACTTCATTGTACCAACCCAAAAATTCATAACCTTCGCATGGTGTTGCAACAATTCTATATATATCTCCCTCGCCATGAGCGTCATCAATACCTACAAAACCATTTCCACCGGATTTAATAAGTTCAAAACTATGTACTTCACCAGCATCCTCATCATAAAGTTCTGTACCCTCTAAAACTATTTCAGTCAAATAGTTGGCGCCACAATACAAAGATGTAAGCGCAGTACAGCCGCTCACGTCAAGCTCGGTCAGGTTGTTGTTGTTGCACCTCAACTGCTCAAGCGCGGTACAGCCGCTCACGTCAAGGGTTCCGCAAAGTCTGCGCCAACGTACATCTATTATTTGTATCCTGAGTTCGCCATCCGATTCAATCCATTCAAAAAGATACGACCCCCAAGTTGTTGGATCGTTGGGATCATAATTATCACTCAGCTTTTCTCCGTTTTTCACGCCCTCATCGTCGGTTTGTTCGAGGAACGCGACGAGCTTTTGATAGTCATGGTCGTTATAGCCTTCGGGGGTGGGATACCTTGTTGTCGATTCGTTGAGCGCGAAGACGGGCAGAGCCGAGGCGACATTGAGGACTGCGAATACTGCCGCGATTACGGCTGCCAAGATACGTTTTTTCATAGTGTTTTCCCTCCTTTGTTTTTTCCGCGGGTAATGCGGTATGCAACGCTTCCCCGTCATTTAGTTGATTATATCCCTCCCCATGATATATTGTCAAGTATTATTTGAAAAATATTGTATAAAAATTTTTGTGACGATATTTGACGCGTCGCATAAATGCGCGGAGCCTGATCCTCACATGGCACAGGCTCCGTAATAATCCCGATTTATCGGCATTGAGCAAAAAAACAAGCATGGTTCAATCCGAATCATGCTTGCGATCATTCATATTCTACTATTATTTAACCATTTATTTTACCGTTGTGCCGGCATGACCCTTGAGGGCCTCGACCGCCTTATCAAGGCTTGTGATGACGGCTCTTCTGCCGGGCTTGGACTCGACAAACTTCAATGCCGCCTCGACCTTGGGGAGCATGGAGCCGGGAGCGAAATGACCTTCGGCGATATACTGCTTGGCTTCTGCGACGGTCATGGTGTCCAAATCCTTCTGATCGGGCTTATTGAAGTTGATGGAAACCTTCTCAACAGCGGTCAGAATGACGAGCGCATCCGCCTCTATATCCTCGGCAAGACGCTCGGAGGCGAGATCCTTATCTATAACCGCGGCAGTACCTATGTAATTGCCGTTCTCATCCTTATAAACGGGAATGCCGCCGCCGCCGACCGTTACGGGAACAAATCCGCCCGCCATGAGGCACTTAACGGCATCAAGCTCAACTATCTCAACAGGCTGCGGAGAAGCGACTACACGACGCCAACCCCTGCCTGCGTCCTCCTTCATGGCGTAACCACGCTCAGCCTCAAGCGTCTTTGCCTCATCCTCGGTATAGAAGGGGCCGATGGGCTTTGAGGGATTCTTGAACTTGGGGTCTTCGCGGTCAACGACCACCTGCGTGACGACCGTAACAACGCGAGTATTGTTTCCGCGTGCGCGAAGAACCTTCTCAAGCCCCTGCTGCATGTGGTATCCTATATAGCCTTGACTCATTGCGCCGCAAACGTCAAAGGGCAGAGCGGGCGTAACATTGTTTGCCGCCTCATTCTGGAGGACGATGCGTCCAACCTGCGGCCCGTTGCCGTGCGCAAGAGCTACCGTATAGCCCTGCTCGATTATGTCGGCAATGTACTCGGAGGTCTTCTCCACTACCTCAAGCTGATTCTCGGCTGTTGCGGGCTTTCCTGCCTCCTGCAAAGCGTTGCCGCCCAATGCGATGACTATTTTTTCCATGATACAGATTTTCTCTCCAGATAAAACTAATATTTGCCCACAAAATGAATTCTATCACATGCGGGCATGGGAGTTTATTATCCCACTTTTTCCTTGCAATGTCAATAAAAAATCGACATCAGTCCACAATATATGTTTGTCTGCCGTCCAGCACGGATACTATCTCCCCAATGTACATTGTATGCGGAGCTTCGGACGAATAGTATGTCCTCCGTGCGTCCGGAGGAACGGCGGAAATATCCAAGTCCTGAGCGTAAATCTTGCGGCAGACAAGCGTCGTTTCCGCCTCCCGAAACGTGACCCTGTCTTCCGCGCAGGGAACCGCCGTCAGTCCCGACAGCGCAACCTTATCGCAGTCCCTTCCCGATCTGGTGCCGAGCAGCTTGAGAGCGTCCCTATGCTCCTCAGAGAAAAAGGATATTGTGAAAAACTCATTCTTCTCCATGAAGTCATGTGTATAGCGGACGGGCTTGACATATACCGTTGCGACGGGCTTGTTCCAGATAGTCCCCATGCCGCCCCAGCTTATGGTCATTGTATTGAAATCATCAATGACGCCTGCCGTGACAAGTGCCCATTTATCCGCAAAGAGTGAAAGAATATCGGTTGAAAAATTCATATCAAAGACCTTTAAACATTGAATCTGAATACGACTATATCCCCATCGCGCATAACGTATTCCTTGCCCTCGGAGCGGATAAGTCCCTTCTCCTTGCAGGCCTGCATCGTTCCGTTCTCGATGAGGGTATCATAATGAACCACCTCTGCGCGGATAAAGCCGCGCTCAAAGTCGGTATGTATCTTGCCAGCTGCCTGCGGAGCCTTCGTACCCTGAGTAATCGTCCAAGCCCTGACCTCCTTGGGGCCTGCCGTCAGGAAGCTGATAAGACCAAGCAGTCGGTATCCCGCCTTGACAAGCTTATCAAGACCGCTTTCGCCTATGCCAAGCTCCTCAATAAAGAGCGCCTTCTCCTCAAGTGAAAGCGAGGCAAGCTCCTCCTCGACCTTTGCGGAAACAACTATGACCTCCGCGCCCTCCTTTTCAGCCTGCTGCCTGACCTTTTTGACGTTCTCAGGCTCCGTGCCTATCTCGTCCTCCGCGATGTTTGCGGCATAAATGACGGGCTTTGTCGTCAGGAGGAACATCTCACCAACCTCCTCCTTCTCCTCGTCCGTCATCGGCATCGAGCGCACCGGAAGCTGCTTTTCAAGATGGGCATATATGCGCTCCAGCAGCTCTATCTCATGCAGGTACTTCTTATCGCCCGACTTGGCGGATTTCCTCGATCTGTCAAGACGACGCTCGACGGTATCCATATCGGCGAATATAAGCTCGATATTGATCGTCTCCATATCGCGTATGGGGTCTACCGAGCCGTCAACATGGACTATATTATCATCCTCGAAGCAGCGCACAACATGTACGACTGCGTCAACCTCGCGTATGTGAGAAAGGAATTTGTTGCCGAGTCCCTCACCTCTGTACGCGCCTCTGACAAGTCCCGCTATATCCACAAACTCTATCGTCGCGGGAGTGTACTTTTCGGGAGAATACATATTCGCAAGGACGTCAAGCCTCTCATCCGGAACGGCTACAACGCCCACATTGGGTTCTATTGTGCAGAACGGATAGTTCGCCGCCTGTGCGCCCGCTTGGGTTATGGCATTGAAAAGCGTGCTTTTGCCTACGTTCGGAAGACCGATTACGCCGAGTTTCATATAAAACCTCCGTTTATTGCGCCCGATTCATTTTTCGCAGTCAATGCTTTTTAACCTTGCAGGCGCGTGAATAACAGGTATATTTTAACTCGGCTATGCGTTTTTTGCAAGCTGTTTTTATGCGGTTTTTTCCCAAAAAACAGAGGAACAGCCGCGCCAAGCGGCGCGGCTGTAATGTCTTTTTTCAATTCACTCCCGATCAGCTCTCAGCTTTTTGGGGTGCTTAATCAACTCTTGTCGTATCCTTTTCGGAACTGAATTTTGTTGACAGCTCCAGAAGGATATTTACTATGAGAAGACTCAGCATTGCAGGCGTCATCCCATTGATCGCCTTCATAGGCACTCTCGTATTCTCAAACATGAGGAATACTGCAACTGAGATCAGCGCGGGTACAATACTCAGCTTGTTCTTGCTGCTGTCCTGTCTGTTCGACACGAACATTCTGGCGCAGATGCAGACCGTCAGCAAAGCACAGATAAGATTGACTACCGACCATGACTCCGGCCCGCCGGTCTTAGGCGGCCTGGGGGACGGCTCATCCGTTGGAGTGGGTTGACCTGTGGGACGCGGCGTTTCGGTCGGGCCGGGCTGATCCGTCGGTTTCGGCTCGTCAGTCGGTTTCGGCTCGCCGCCCGCTTCTACCACGAACTCAAGGTCGCATTTATCTCCATCCGGAAGCATGGAAACCACCGTGGCTTTAAGCGTTCCGTTTTCTTCAGCAATGACAATTTTTATCGTCACGCTGTTGGGGCTTACGTTTGAGCCCTCCGCTTTAAGCAGATACTCCCATGCTCCGGGTTCGCTGTATCTTATCTCAGGAATATTGTATTCCTGTTCGCCAACCAGTCGGAAGGTAAGGATTCCGTTTTCGGAACCTTCGGGCATCGGCGCATCGGAAGTAATTGCCATGAGCATGTATTCCGCTTCCGCCTCACCCGTTCCGTCGCCTTCATTAACAACCGTTTGCTTTATCGGGAGGATTACGCTTACGCTCTCCTCCTCCGCTAGGATCGGATTCGCAAAGAGCGCTGTTATCATTAGTGCTATAAGCAAAGACACCAGCACTTTTTTCATATCCTACTCCTTTCGGGTACTCCTTTTAAGTACTCCTTGCGGCTTTAATCAGTCCTCGGAACGACGGAGCTTCCTGCTGAGTACGAAACCACCAACGAGAGCAACGAGCGCGAGCGCGATGATCGCGATCATTTCGCCGTGCATCGTGATGCCGGTGATGGGGGGAATGCCATAGGTGTTGGTGAAGTCAACCTTATTCTTGCCGGTTTCAGCTATGACTGCATCAGCGGAAATTCTGACATCTTCGCCAAAGTTTTCAGCCCTAACTTCGTCTGCCTTAACATCATTCTCATAAGCTATGGCAGAACCCTTATAGTATTCATTACCCTTTTCAACAATTGTATAGGATATGCCGGCGGGGATATTCTCAATGAACAGGGATTCACCATTGCCAAGCTGGAACTCATAGGGTACGTCCGCTGTGAATTCAACTTCATTACCATCAATGATGCCGGTGAATGACTCGGTGAATGTGATTTCAAAGTCGAACTTGACGGTTCCGTCAACGGGGTTGTCGACTTCGCCCTCAACTGTCTTGGTGATCGTGAGGTCGGTAACAGGCTCATAGTCATAGACGTTGGTGAATCTCATCTGATCCGCCTTGGCACCATCTTCGGCATCGCAGTGGATAACGACCTTATCGAGGATGAGGGCGTCGCCGTTGGGCTCAACTTCGAGAACGAGATAATACTCATTGCTGTTGGCGTTGAATGTCCATCCTTCGGGTACGGGATCCGGGGTAACCTCGGTGATATGATAGGTGTAAACACCGCCGGCGGGGAATGTTACATCAGCGGGGAAGTTTACAGTAGCCGTGGTATCGTTACCGGACATTGTAACTTCGAGGTTGCTGAGCACAGGAGCTGTGACGCCTTCTATGGGAGATTCAGCACTGACAGCCTCAACCTTGAACTCGAATGTAATCTCGTCATACTGGTTGCCGCCAGCCTGAACATACTTTGTGATGCTGATGTCGCTGAGGTCAACGTCCATATTCATTGTGCCTTCGTCGGCTGTCCATGCGGCTGTGATCGTAAGATCGCTTGTTACGGGAGCTGTAAAGTCATAATCAGCACCGTTGAGCTTCCAGCCACGGAAGGTGTAGCCTTCGCGTGTGGGCGCGGCAGGCTCGGCAACGGTTTCACCGTCATTAACCTCAACCTCGCTCAGTACAACACCGTTGGAAACAAACTTGACGGTGTGTTTTGTGGGCTCAGAGGGCTGGGGTTCGGAAGCCTCACCAAATGTGAAATCGAATGGACCGACATAGTCGTCATGGAAGTCACCATTTTCATCGTAGAACTCATCAACTACAATGTTGAACTGATATTCTGTCTTCTCATCAAATTTGCTGGTGTCGATATTAAACTTAAAAGTAAGAATAACGTCGCCGGCTGAGAACGATTCATTTGAGCCTTGACCTGTCATCAAAAGAACGGCTGAGGGTCCGGCCATTGAGCCGCTCAATTTGCTATTCCATTCAACACCAGAATTCGATTTGTCAATAGAGAATACTTCCGTATCGAAAGTCGGCCAGTTAAACTGACCTCCCGCTACTAATAAATCATCATTAAGAGCAAAAGACACGTTCAAAACATCGCCAACGCGCTCTGTAGTGATCTGCCAACCCTCGCCGGCAGCGTGGGCAGCAAGACCACTAAACGCCATCATGACCATTGCAATGGTCATCAAAACCGCAAAAATTTTCCTTGTTTTCATTTTTTTATTCCTTTCTGTTTTTTATTTTACAATCGACAAGCCGATTGTTAAAATCAAGTCTACCATGTGTAACTGTTGCTTCCGGCTACTACCTGAATGCACCTTAAAGCATCCAAACTTGATATTCTGTTGTTCTTATCAAAGTCTGCCGCAATATAGTTGACCATGCCAAGCGTTCTGTTGCCGATACTTGCCTGCTTTATGAACGTCGCGTCTACTGACGAAAGCTTTGCATCAAGATTCGCATCACCCTTCACAACAATGATTAACTCTACATCGGCACCGTCCACTGTTACTGTATAGCTATGTGTATTGCCGCTTGTGGTACATTGAAGAACCGTGTATGTGTCGGTTCCTGTCTTGAGGGCGACGGTACATACCAAATCGCAAGCAACTGTGAATGTAACCTGACCATTGTAAATGGGCTCGGTTGACAGGTTTGTTGTAGCCTTACCCTTGGTGTAGTCGTTTACAATGATGTAATTACCCGTGCTGACCTCGTAGTAGGTAACGGTAATGGTTGTATCGCCATTGATGGTACCGGAAACGGTTGCGATATCGGGCTCATAGCCGGAGATAGTGGGGCTCTGGACGCTATAGGATGCACCGGGCTGATACTGGGCTGTATAGGTGGTAGCCGCAGTCTGACCGTTCTCGTAGATGTAATTGATCGTGAGGGTATACATCTGTTCGGGGAAGTAGATCTTACCGGGAACCTCGTTAATCACATCATGTGTCCTGTGGAAATTGGAGGAAGCACTATTTACATAGTATTCGGACTCCAATGTGACAATGGGCATCGGGAGGTAATCTCCGCGATTGTCGTGCATGAGCTGTGACCTGTTGGGAATATTGATCCACTTATAGGTCAGCCTTACGAGATCGCCGCCCGCAAGCAGTCCGCCATAATCGAGGTTTTCCGATATAGCAAGACCGAAGTTGGTAACAACGTCACCGGAATTGACGGTCTGTCCGTTGAGTCCGGTAACGGCACTCTGTACTGTGGAAACGTTCCTGCATGTTATCTCAGGTGTGCTGGAATACTCGTTGTTGTTCGTGATATCGTACCAGATACCGCCGTTCCATTTCCAGTTGTTGGCGGTGCAGGTAAGATAATTCTCGTCGTAATTGATCATCCAATGTCCTGAGAACAGCCTTGATTCCCTGGAAACATTGAACAGCCACTGGAACGTGTTGTTGACCTGGGGTTCTGAGGAAAGGATGACCTCCTGTCCTGCGTACGTTACCTCACAGGGATCCTCGACCAGCGCGTGGATAGCGCCGTCAACGCGGATAACATCCTGCGCCGCATAATCCACGAGATTGCCTCCGCCGTTGGATGCGTCATACTTGAGCTCGTCAATGATAACACCCATCCGGATATCTTCGTTATGATCGGGAACGTTTGTCCATCTGAAGGTTATCGCTGCCAGATCACCGCTCATCATTATGCCGCCGTTGAATGTGCCTTTTGCCGAGGCAAGCACTATAACATACCAGTTGCCGGATTCGCCGTAAGGTGTTGTTCCCGTTCCTCCGCAATACGCAAGATTACTGTTGTTGCTGAGCATAACGACCGGTTCGTCGCCCAACTGCTCGTCGGCATTTGAGTAGTTTGACATCAGGCTGCCGTCGAAATAGCTGCTGGCACTTACGGGTGTCAAGTAGTTCTCGTCATAATCGACAAGTATCGCCGCAGACGCCATGTGCGTTTCCTCAAGCGGGAACTGAATCTTCCATGTGAATTCATCCCCTACCTGAGGTCTTTCCACAGCAAATTCGTCTCCTACGAAAGAAATCGAGTAGCCTCTCGTTGCTTCTTCCTTGCCAATCTCCGCAAACGCTGCCGCCGGTATGAGCATAACTACCATTATCGCAGCCAGCGCCAAACTCAAGATTTTTCTTCTCATAGGCAATACATTCCTCCTTGTTGATATTAATGACAACATACTATGCCGCGTTATGGAACAGGAGCGACATATTATATCGTATTATATATATGATAACACTATTTTTCCATTTGTCAATACCCTTGCGAACATTTTCTTTAACAAAGCAATTCATTTATCAAACGCAAAAAACAACGGCATGTTTTCGCCCATGCAGCCATTCCTTAATACAAGAGCATTGCCGCCATGAAAATTTGCATTTTCAGGTAAATCGTGTTATAATGTCAAAAAATTTTTTCGAGGTCGCTTATGAAAATAGATGTCCTGCCCGTATTCGGCAAACAGACGGACTATCAGCTCCAGGATACGACTGTCATAGTCGTTGACGTTCTTCGAGCAACAACATCCATTATTACCGCGCTGAACGGCGGAGCCATAAAGGTAGTGCCGACCGTTGACGCGGGGGATGCCGTTGCGCTCGCTTCCCGTCTCGGAATGAGGGAGTGCGTGCTTGGCGGTGAGCGCGGAGGCGTCAAAATATCCGGGTTTGAGCTTGGAAACTCGCCGGAGGAATACCTCTCAAGAGCCGTTCGCGGCAAGACCGTCATAGTATCCACCTCCAACGGTACGGGTGCGCTGCATTCCGTCAGGAGCGCGGAAAACGTATTAATAGGAGCCATGATAAACAGGACGTCTGCGGCAAAGGCAGCGGCGGCGGAAAGCAAGGATATCCTTATTGTCTGCGCCGGAACCGACGGTCAGCCGTCCGCCGACGATCTGTGTACCGCCGGAGCGATAATCGATGCCGTCAGGGTATATGCCGATCCAAGACCCGGTGAGCTTTCCGATATGGCTCTGCTCTGCGAAACGCTCTATAATAATTGGAAGGCGGGCAGCTTCGACCTCTCCTGCACATTCCACTACTCAAGGCTCTGCGCCATGGGCTTCGACGAGGACGTAAGGTTCTGCTTCACGCCCGATACCACCGACACCGTACCCGTCTATAAGGACGGCGTCATAGTCAAGTACCGATAATTTCGTCATTTTCCCTCCCCGCCCCCGCCGCGCGACTTCGCCGTCCTCGCATATTACGCTCGGACGATTCCGCCGCGGCGGGGGTATTATGCGGCAATAACAGCCGTAACACATACGATAATATCGGTTTGGTTTGCGTCGGACAGACGACCGGGAAGTTGAAAAAACTCAAAAAACCTAAACGCGACAGGTAGAAACAACCCCTCTGCCGCGGCGACTTATAACTGTGTGAAACACATCATCACTCATAACTTGGCGAAGCCAATCATAACTCATAACACAGAAGCGGTCTTATCTTCCACTATGCAGGGAAGGTCGGGGGCGTGCAGCCAAACCGACCTTCTTAATCAAGAAAAATAACAAAAATGGGGAAGAACAACCCCTCCGTCGCGGCGGCTTTACCACGCCGCGACACCTCCCCTGACTCAGGGGAGGCAGATTGCTTGACCGCGCTATTAGTTGGTTTGCACCAAACGGGAAGATTTTCTGTTGAATTGCGTCTTTGGTAAAGATTACGAGTTTGTTTAGCTCCCCTGCGTAAGGGGAGCTGTCGGGCGAGCAAAGCGAGAACGACTGAAGGGTCGCAAAAAAACAAGCAAAACATGGGGAATAGCTCCCAAAGCCCATGCCTGCGGTCTGTCGGGCGAGCAAAGCGAGAACGACTGAAGGGTCGCAAATCAGCCTGAAAAAAGCTCAAGTGCGTAAAGAGAAGCAATCAAGGGAAGAATGCAAACCTTGGCTCCCATTGTCAAGGGGAGCTGTCAGCCGAGCAAAGCGAGGGTGACTGAGGGGTTGAAAGCAACTCAAAAACTCAAGCGAGATATAGGAAAACGACCCTTTCGTCTTTTCGGCATTCTGCATACTGCATACTGCCTCAAAGCCACCTTCCCTTACGCAGGGAAGGTCGGGAGCGTGCAGCGCAACCGACCTTCATAAATCATAAAATAATCAAGGCAAGGGATAACAACCCCTCCGTCGCGGCGGCTTTACCGCGCCGCGCCACCTCCCCTGACTCAGGGGAGGCAGTTCGCTTGACTGCGCTATTGGTAGGTCTGCGCCAAACGAGAAGATTTTTTGCTGATGCGTCCTTGATAAAGATTACTTGTCTCAAAACGCTCTTTTAGTAAATGCTGATTAAATCAGAAAGCTCTGATAGTATTGATATTGCGACCAAAGGGAGCCGCGGGCGTGTAGTGTTAAGAAATCGCAACGGTGTTGCG
>CADAGD010000044.1:0-12052 GCA_902787375.1 uncultured Eubacteriales bacterium | reverse complement strand
CAGGGCGAACCCAGTCGCCCGTTATCAACCTTTTTGACCATTCACCGGATGGTCAAAATCGTGAAACGACCGGTTGATAACCTCCTGCGAGAAATATCCCTGCTTTTTTTGAAAAACGGCAGGGTAGAACGGCAAAAATCGATTGAAAGCTATATGCTTTAAATCAGCTCATTCTCAAGACGTTAATTAATCATTGTCTACTTTAATAGAGATGTTTCTTTCACCTCGTCGAGAAAAGCAGACATTGTCGGTAAGCCGACTAATCATTGCCCGCTTAATTAAATCGGTAAGCCGCTGTAAATCTTATCAGCGGTAAAATCACCATGTCAAACTGTCGGTATTCCTGTCACATTCCGCAAAAAATTAAATTATTTATTATAAAAGCTTTACACATCCGATTATATATGTTAAAATAAAATTTGGCAGAGCGGGTTCTGAGGTATTCAATGGGTGCTATATCCAAATGGAGGGGATGCGGCGATATTGCGGAATCAGTACCCCGTTCGTTTAAACATGCCCAAAAGTTTGTTTTAACATGCCTCAAAAAAAGAATCTATGAGGGAATTTATGATCAAGTTTTCATGCGACAGTACGGCAGATCTATCGCCGGAGCTGTACGAACGCTACAACATCTCCAGGCTTCCGCTCTACATCAATCTGGGCGGCAGGGAGTACATGGACGGTGTTGACATCACATCCGATGAGCTTTTCGATCTTGTCGATGAGCTTGGCGAGCTGCCTTCCACGGCGGCGCAGAGCATTGATGATTTCACAAGGTATCTCGACAAGCTGAAGGCGGAGAATCCCGGAAGCGAAATAATCCACTTCACCATTTCAAGCGGCTTTTCTACTACATATAATGTAGCCGCTCTGGCTGCCAAGGACATGGACGGGGTTTACGTTATCGACTCCAAGAACCTGTCTTCGGGAATAGGTCAGGCTGTTATCGAGGCTTGCGAGATGGCGGCAAGGGGAATGTCCGCGGAGCAGATCGTCAGGATCACCGAGGACGAGATAATCCCCAAGGTTGACACAAGCTTCATACTCGACACTCTCAAGTACATGGCGAAGGGCGGAAGATGCTCCAACGTCGCCGCTCTGGGAGCGAATCTTTTGCAGCTCAAGCCGTGTATAGAGGTGGTTGACGGCTCCATGCGCGTCGGCAAGAAGTACAAGGGCAAGCTCGCAAGGGTCTTGAAGCAGTACATAGCCGACCGCCTTGCGAATATTGAGGATATAAGACCCGACAGGATATTCGTCACAAGTGCGCATTGCGATCCTGAGCTTGTCGCGCTCTCGGTCGAGGAGGTAAAGAGCCTCAACTATTTTAAGGAAGTGCTTGTCACCGAGGCGGCATGTACCGTATCGAGTCATTGCGGCCCCAATACGCTCGGAGTGCTGTTCATACACAAATAGGCTTCGCTTCAGACCGCTGACAAACCTCAAACGTGCCGGAAACACCTGCCTTCCCCTGCGAGGGGAAGGGGGACCGCCGCCTCAGCGGTGGTGGATGAGGTGGCAAAAAACTCAATGAATACTTAGCTTTTTTCGATAGAGCCGTTGTTTCCACCTCATCAGTCAGACTTCGTCTGACAGCTTCCCCTCAAAGGGGAAGCCCAGACCGCTGACAAACCTCAAACGTGCCGGAAACACCTGCCTTCCCCTGTGAGGGGAAGGGGGACCGCCGCCTCAGCGGTGGTGGATGAGGTGGCAAAAGCTCAATGAATACCAAGCTTTTTTCGATAAAGCCGTTGTTTCCACCTCATCAGTCAGCCTTGGGGCTGACAGCTTCCCCTCAAAGGGGAAGCCAAAAAAGCGGGCTTTGTCCGCAAGCTGAGCTTCCCCTCAAAGGGAAAGCCAAAAAAGCGGACTTTGTCCGTAGTCTGAAGTTTCGCTTGCAGGGTATCCGAAAGCATTCAAACATAAGGTGAAAACTTATAAATAATTATATAAGGAGTAAAAATAATGAAAGAGTATCTTGACGCAATGGGTATTACGGAGCTTTCCGCAATCTACCGCAATCTGTCTCCCGCAGAGCTTACCGAACGTGCGCTTGCCCGCGGCGAGGGCAAGCTTGCCAACACCGGCGCGCTTGTTATCAATACCGGCAAATACACCGGCAGGTCGCCTAACGACCGTTTCATAGTCGATACACCCGACATACACAATAAGGTCGATTGGGGCAAGATAAACATGCCCATTGACCGCGCCAAGGCGGACGCCATATACGGTAAGATGTGCGCCTATATGCAGAACCGTGAGGCTTTCGTCGTTGACGCCTATGTCGGAGCCGACACGACATACAGCCTTCCCATCCGCGTTGTCTGCGAAAATGCCGCTTCCGCGCTGTTCGCCACTCAGGCGTTCGTGCGTCCCTCAAAGGAGCAGCTTGCAAGCTTTAAGCCCGAATTTACCGTTCTCTGCTGCCCCGGCTTCAAGTGCGTTCCCGAACGCGACGGAACCAATTCCGAGGCGGCTATAATACTCGACTTCGAGTATCACCGCGTAACGGTCGCCTGCTCCAAGTATTCGGGCGAGATAAAGAAGGGCATGTTCTCCGTTATGAATTTCCTCATGCCGGAGCGCAATGTTTTCCCGATGCACTGCTCCGCCAATATGGGTCACGACGGCGATACCGCGCTGTTCTTCGGACTTTCCGGCACGGGCAAGACCACGCTCTCCGCAGACCCCAACCGTATGCTCATAGGCGACGACGAGCATGGCTGGTCGAATGACGGCACATTCAATTTCGAAGGCGGCTGCTATGCCAAGTGCATCAACCTCTCCCATGAGAACGAGCCCCAGATTTGGGAAGCCATCAAGTTCGGCTCCCTTGTCGAGAACGTCATAATGGACGACGAGACACGCGAGCTTGACTATAACGACAACTCCATCACCGAGAACACCCGCGTGGCGTATCCCGTTGAGTACATCCCCAACTGCGTCATACCCGGCGTCGGCGGACATCCCAAGACCGTCATATTCCTCACGGCGGACGCTTTCGGCGTACTGCCCCCCATCGCCAAGCTCGATAAGGATATGGCAATGTACCACTTCGTGACCGGCTATACCGCAAAGCTTGCCGGAACCGAGCGCGGAATCAAGGAACCTCAGGCGACATTCTCCACACTCTTCGGCGCGCCCTTCTTCATCAGGCATCCGTCGGAGTACGCCGAGATGCTCGGCAAGCGCATGGATGAGCATAACGCCAATGCCTTCCTCATCAATACAGGCTGGTCGGGCGGCCCCTACGGCGTCGGCTCCCGCATGAAGATAAAGTACACAAGGGCTATGGTAACTGCCGCGCTCACAGGTGCGCTCGATAACGTCGAGTATGTCCGTCATCCCATATTCAACGTCATGGTTCCCAAGACCTGCCCCAATGTTCCCGACGAGGTTCTCGATCCCCGCGAGATGTGGGCCGATAAGGAAGCCTATGACAAGCAGGCGAAGGAGCTTGCGAAGCTGTTCATAAACAACTTCAAGAAGTACAATAATATGCCTCAGCATATCATCGACGCCGGCCCCAAGGCCGAGTGATGAAGGCTTTTCGGCTTTATATGTAATCAAAACCGCCGCAGGCAAAATGCCTGCGGCGGGGCTTGTATTGTGATAAAGGAAAGCGCGGCATATGCTACATATGGCTTTGGACATAATCGCTTATTGTTGTGTAACGACAGCTTTGAAGCATGTTTAAAAAATCATCGTCTTTCATATTTGTTATAAAGCAGACCCTATGCGAATGTATGTTTGTGTTGAAGTACGAGTATGAATCCGGCTTATCATCAAGCACCACCCGCAGGAGGTATTTAAGTTCAGGATAGTCGTCTTTAACCGGGATTTCAACCAACTCACGGTCATATCCGTCTTTTATTTCCTGAGCATCCTCATCACTGATCGGGAGCTTTACATCAAATGTAAGAAGCGATCCATCCACACCATTGCTTTTGAACCAAAAACTCACATTGTCATAAGCATAATTCAAATCCGCCAACTCTAAATCAAACCCCGCGATTTCGGGCATCGGCACAGAGTTCAGAGCGTTGATCGCCTTTATCGCATCTTCTCTTGCGTTTATCCCGTTCATGCTATACGTGCTGTGCGAATCCAGATATTCCTGAAATGCCTTATCATCAAGCTCTGCGGCTTTGACAAACTCATGATATGCTTCAATGCCGGAAATGACCAAATGCGCGGAAACGGAATGCTCTCCCAAATGATTTTCGGTGGGAGCGACCGTGTTCTTTTCCGTCTGTGCGGTTTCGGTCGTTGAAGAACCGGCATCTTTCCCGGCTGCGGCAGTATTATCGACGCCGCTCATCGGCTTTGCACATGCGGAAACAAATGAGAGCATAAGCAATATGTAAATAATAACAGTTCGTTTCATGTTTTTCTCCGTAAAAATTTAATATTAAAAATGGTGATCGTTCATGTGCGTCCTTGTCATATCAAGGCACTGCGTGCAGTATGTAGTACTTTGACCTAAATCATCAATATGATAATACATTAATATGCCCCCGCATATAATCGTCTGCCCAAAGCTAATTTATGAAGACTTTCAGGCTATATACGCAATCAAAACCGCCGCAGGCATTTTATCTGCGGCGTTGTTTTGTATCAATCATCCTATACATTACATATCGTTTTCAATAATATAAGCGGTGTTGCTTTCGGCGTCATAGAAGCCGAACGTGAATTCGGCTATATGTCCGGAAATCTCGCCCCTGTTTTTCAGTTTCCAAAGCCCCTGTCCGAGAGGCGGGAGTATGAGTGCGCCTTCTTCATCGTCGTCCGTATTTTCAGAAAGAAATTCGTCGGCGTACTCCCTAAGCTCGTCGGTTAAAGGCACAAGAACATAAGACCTTATGTAGTGCAGACTTTCCTCAGCCTCGGCTGAGAGAGGAAGCTCGTTCCAATCGGAAAAATACTTTTCGGCGTCCTCGGAAAATGTTATCTTGTAAACCGATTCTCCGTCATTCTGAGTACCTCCGTGAGTTTCCCTGAGAACCTCTACCTTGCAGATTTCTTCGGGGATTTTAAGATCGAGCCGCTGTATGGCTCTGGCTTCTGTGCCGGAGAATACTGTGGTAACAGCCTCGCGCCAATCAACATTGCAGCCGAGCGAACTCAAGGCAAGCGCGGACAGTATCAGAATAGCAAGCAATGATATTGTGATTTTTTTCATATTCTTACTCCTTTTTTTAATGATGGTTGCGTTTTTGCAAATTGGAACTTATATCACTCTCTTTGCAGAGATCAATTACT
The DNA here is from genome assembly GCA_902787375.1 of uncultured Eubacteriales bacterium. Taxonomy (GTDB): domain Bacteria; phylum Bacillota; class Clostridia; order Christensenellales; family CAG-138; genus UBA3857. The sequence goes on along the minus strand of CADAGD010000044.1, from coordinate 6,787 downwards.
TGTTATCCCATAATACTCTTTAAGTGTGTTTGAACATTTAACCTTGCCTTTTACATTTATCGAGGAAATTGTTTCAATCACCAAGTCGTCAAGAGAATCATCAATAACCAACATGCCATATCCTTTTATCGTCTTTTTATGTCCGTTTTCTTTGATCTTTTCCAACTCGTTCCTCGACATTACGCGAACACCCATAAACCAAAAGAAATTCCATTTATCAAAGTATTCCTCTTCAGCCTTAATTCTTTCCTGTTTAAGATTGAGCGCTTCCCTTACTGATTGATTAATGAAATCACTGCGATCTGAATAATAGCCTTGGTCAACAAGCAAATCAATCTGGGAAAGCGTCCCGATATTCATATTTACTGAAACCTTCTCTGTATTGCTCATATTCTTTATCCTCCTATCATGCTCCATATAGAGCATAATGAGTATATCACAAACTATTCGACAAGTCAACAATAAATTATTCGCACTTTACGAATGCACATTGCCGGTGCATGATTATTTATCAGCCTCATAAATCCCGTTTGTGGGGATGATTGCGCCTTTTTTTAATGCTGCTCCGACAGGCTAACGCGCCTTTTCACCCGTAGCGTACTCTCCGAGGCGGTCGGCGTTATTTTCGGGGAACCTGTCGGTATAATTGACATTTCGTGCAAGATATTGGGCATATCGTCTGCCAAACCGCCTTGACCAGATTACGGACGGAATGGCTATCACGAGCAGGTAAAGCGGCCCCAGTATGAGGGACTGGACCGTATGCCCGTACTCATGCACGACGATGCGGCGGCGGTATTCCTCCGTCCATGTGCAGGGCATGAATATGAATGTTCCGAGCGAAAACGCTCCGAGCGCGGGAGCCCTCCTTTTATCGGAGTACACCGTCACAAGCGCGCCGTGGTAGCGGAAACGCCGACCTCGAAGCAGCGGGAGTATGAGCGCGCCGAGTACGTTCTGCGGCAAGCCCCACGTCCATTGTATCAGATAAAACAGAAACGCCCTCAGGGGCAGCGGTATTTTTTCAAAGAATCTACTCATATGCGCCTCCGAAGCAATTATATGTTGTGGGAGTATCCGTGTCAAGGCTGTTTCGTGATTTTCGTGCCGAATCATTCGCCGTTTTAATTCTTCGCGCCGCGTTATTCGACTCTTTTCGCGTCCGATTTTCTTCTTTATTATAGATATACAACTTGCAAACGGACGGATTTTGTGTTATAATTAAAGGGTAAAAATTTGCGTAATCGGGAGTGTGTCTACATTGCGCATCCGCAAGCTTGTTTTAAACGGCTTCAGGAGCTACGACAGGGTCGAGTTGGAGCCGTCGGAGGGGTTGAATCTTCTGTATGGAGCCAACGCCGCGGGCAAGACCAATGTGCTTGAGGCGGTGTTTTTGTGCGCTCTGGGAAGGAGCCACAGGACGAGCCGCGACGCGGAGCTTATAGGACACGGGCTTGCCGGGGCGTATGTCGGGCTTGAGCTTGAAACAAAGAGCGGCGTGCGGAACATCGAGATAAAGCTTCGGACGGGCGACGCCGCCGCAAGGAACCCGCGTGACAGGAAGCAGATATTCATTGACCGCGGACGTGCGGATAAGGCGGGAGAGCTGATAGGCGTACTGAACGTCGTGATGTTCTCGCCTGAGGATCTGGCTCTCGTGAAGGCGTCCCCCGACGTACGGCGCAGATTCATGGATATGGAGCTTTGTCAGCTCCATCCGGCGTACTACAGGAAGGCGGCAATGTACAACGCCGCTTTAAGGCAGCGCAACGCCCTCATAAAGGAGGCTTTTGTTAATCCCATAGACCCCGATATACTCGATATGTGGAACGCGCAGATAGCCAAAACGGGCGCGGAGGTAATGCGCAGCAGACGCATGTTCATGGATGAGCTTTCCACAATAGCCTCCGACATCCACAGGAGGCTCACGGGAGGGCGTGAGCAGCTTTTCGCGTTCTATCAGCCCAATGTCGATTTTGACGGCGGGGACGCGGAATACGCCATATACGACGCGCTTGAAGCCTCCGCCGAGGACGACATTCGCAGGGGCTTCACAACACGCGGCCCGCACCGCGACGATATGGGCATCAAGCTCGGCGAAACGGACGTCAAGGTGTTCGGCTCGCAGGGACAGCAGCGCACCGCCGCGCTGTCTTTGAAGCTCTCGGAGATAGCCCTCATGCGCGAGGTCACGGGCGAAAGCCCCGTACTGCTCCTGGACGATGTGCTTTCCGAGCTTGACGATGACCGCCAGAGCGCACTCATGGAATCCGCCTTCGACTGCCAATGCCTCCTGACCGCCACCGGCGTCGAGAGCGCAGTCGCAAAAAAGGGCGCAACCGTGTTCGAGGTAAAGGACGGACGTATCATAAGGGTGTGACCGAGTCTTAAACCCTATGCGGCCATTCACTCATCCTCGCTTTGCTCGGCTGACAGACCGCAGGCATGGGCTTTTCAACCTTAATACGAATATCAGTTGGGTTGCGCTCACTTGACCTCCCCTGCGTAAGGGGAGGTGGATTTGAGGCAGAATGCCTCAAAGACGGAAGGGTCGCCTTCGGGGATTGGCGAACATCGCTTGTTACCTTTATCAAGACACGACCCTTCAGTCATCCTCGCTTTGCTCGGCTGACAGACCGCAGGCATGGGCTTTTCAACCTTCATACGAATATCAGTTGGGCTGCGCTCACTTGACCGCCCCTGCGTAAGGGAAGGTGGATTTGAGGCAGAATGCCTCAAAGACGGAAGGGTCGCCTTCGAGGATTGGCGAACATCGCTTGTTACCTTTATCAAGCCACGACCCTTCAGTCATCCTCGCTTTGCTCGGCTGACAGCTCCCCTTACGCAGGGGAGCTTGGGAAACTCGTCTGTTCCTGTTCTTCCGCTGAAAGGAGCTTTATGCAGTACAAAGGTAATCCGCAGCTTGTTCCCTTTGCGGGAGTTCTGCGAAAGAATATGACAAGACAGGAGAAAAAGCTCTGGTATCGTTTTCTCTCAAAATATCCGGTGCGCTTTTACAGGCAAAAGGTACTCGGAAAATACATAGCCGACTTCTATTGCGCAAAGGCTTCACTCGTTATAGAGCTTGATGGCTCTCAACACTATAAATACCGCGAACTGGAACACGATGCCGAAAGGACGCTTTTTCTGGAAGACTATGGTTTGAGCGTAATACGAATCTCAAACTATGAGGTCGATTCCAACTTTGAAGGCGTGTGCCTCTATATAGATAATATTGTCAAGGGACGCTGTGGATTAAACCGCGAGTGACATAGAATACGACCCTTCATATGAAAGCTTGCAGGGCTTCACTCGCTCGACCTCCCCTGCGTAAGGGGAGGTGGATTTGAGGCAGAATGCCTCAAAGACGGAAGGGTCGTTACCCCTTATCCCGCTTGAGATTTCAAGTCGCTTACAACCCCTCAGTCATCCTCGTTTTGCTCGGCTGACAGCCCTTGCGCAGGGGAACTTGGGAAATCGTGCGACCATTCAATCGTTCTCGCTTTACTCCTGTCAACAGGAAAAAGGAAAACACAGCGTCGTTTTGAAAGGAGAAACTATGTATCTGAAACTGCTTGAGCTGAAAAAGCAAGACATGTTTGTTTCGCTCTATTACGATCCCGATAATATCGACAGCTTCATTTTCGGCAAAACCGACGCTATCGACGAGGACAATATCGTTATGCGGCTTTACAACAATCTCGGTGAGCCGGACGGACTGTTTCTGATGGCGGTTGACGATGTGATCAGATTGGAATACGGCGACGCTTACTCCGAGAGGATGAAAAAACTCATAGGCAACGTAACCGATATTCCGAGCGGAATATCAAAGCCGGTGCTTGACTCGTTCATTGCGTACTGCATGAACGGCGGGCGGCTCACGCGCTTTGAATTGGACGGCAGCGGTACGTTCAACGTATTCGGATTCATAGAAAGCGTTAAGGGCGGTATTGTGACCGTCAGACAGGTGGACGAGGTTTACGGAAAGTCCGACGGCGTCACCTGTTTCCGAATTGATGATATAACTTCCATGGACTGCGATTCGCCGAAGATGCGCGCGATCAAACGTCTTTATGATATGAACCAAGGGCGATAACGTCCGAATTTATAACAGATCATTACTGAAAAGGATATTTATATGGAACAGAACAACTACAATGCCGATCAGATACAGGTTCTTGAAGGTCTTGAGGCGGTTCGCCGCCGTCCGGGAATGTACATCGGCTCCACCGATTCAAGGGGACTGCACCATCTCGTCTACGAGATAGTCGATAACGCCATCGACGAGGCAATGGCGGGCTACTGCACTCATGTGTATGTCACGATACATCCGGACAATTCCGTCACTGTAGTTGATAACGGACGCGGCATACCCGTTGACATTCACAAGCAGACGGGCAAATCCGCGCTTGAGGTCGCGCTGACGATACTCCACGCGGGAGGTAAATTCGGCGGGAGCGGCTACAAGGTATCGGGCGGTCTGCACGGCGTCGGTCTTTCGGTCGTAAACGCGCTGTCATACCTGCTGACAGCCGAGGTCAGGAAGGACGGCAAAATCTACCGTCAGATATGCGAGCGCGGCATAAAGAAGACCGAGGTCGAGGTCGTGGGCGAATGCTCTCCCGAAGAGCATGGAACCTCCATAACCTTCCATCCCGATCCCGAAATATTCGACGAGGTGGATTACGTCTATGAGATACTGATAAAGCGTCTGAGGGAGCTTGCGTTCCTGAACGCGGGCATAACCATAGTCGTGACGGATGAGCGTCCCGAACCCCGGCTTCAGTCCACATTCCACTACATGGGCGGCATACGCGAGTTTGTCAGCTTCCTTAACAAGAACAAGGTCGTACTGCACAACGAGCCCATATACTTCTCGGCTTCTCAAAGCGACGCGCCTCTTGAAACGGCAAGCGTCGAGGTCGCCATGCAGTACAACGACGATTATACCGAGAATATCTATTCCTACGCGAACAACATCTGCACCACCGAGGGCGGAAGCCATCTTGTCGGCTTCAAGACAGCCCTTACAAGGGTCATAAACGACTACGCGAGGAAGAACAACATATTAAAGGCAAGTGACCAGAACCTTTCGGGCGACGACGTGAGAGAGGGTTTGACGGCGATAATCTCCGTCAAGCTCGTCGAGCCTCAGTTCGAGGGTCAGACCAAGACCAAGCTCGGCAACGCCTACATAAAGGGCATGGTCGATTCGGCGGTTTCAGAGGGGCTTTCGATATACATGGAGGAGCATCCGAGCGAATCCAAGCTTATAATCGACAAATGCCTGCAAGCCTCCAGAGCGCGTGAGGCGGCGAGAAAGGCGCGTGACCTGACAAGACGCAAGACCGCTCTCGATTCCACAAGCCTTCCCGGAAAGCTTGCCGACTGTTCGGATAAAGACCCGTCCAAATGTGAGCTTTTCATAGTCGAGGGTCAGTCGGCGGGCGGCTCAGCCAAGGACGGACGTGACCGCAAATATCAGGCGATACTCCCATTAAGGGGCAAGATACTGAACGTCGAAAAGACAAGGCTCGACAGAATGCTGTCAAACGCCGAGATACGCTGCATGATAACCGCCTTCGGCGCGGGCATGGACAATGAGTTCGACGTTTCAAAGCTCCGCTATCACAAGATAATCTGCATGACGGATGCCGACGTTGACGGAAGCCATATAAGGACGCTGCTCTTGACATTCTTCTACCGTCATATGCGTCCCATGGTCGAGCAGGGCTACGTTTACATAGCTCAGCCCCCGCTCTACCTCATCAAAAAGGGCGACAAGTACAAGAAATACGTCTATTCCGACGAGGAGCTGAACGCCACACTTGAGGAGATAGGCCGCGAGAAGATAGAGGTTCAGCGTTACAAGGGCTTGGGAGAGATGAACGCCGAACAGCTCTGGGATACGACAATGAATCCCGAATCGCGCATAATGCTCAGGGTAACGCTCGACGACGCAATGGCGGCGGATCAGATATTCACCGTCCTCATGGGCGACCAGGTCGAGCCAAGGCGTGAGTTCATAGAGCTTAACAGCAAGCTCGTTTCCGACCTCGACATCTAATGTGGGAGTATAACAATGGAAGACAATAACAACAAGAATAAAAACCTCGAAATGCTCGGAACAAACGAGCTGCCGATGAATATAGAGGGCGGCAGAGTGCTTCCCATAAATCTTGTGAGCGAGATGAAGAGAAGCTTCATCTCCTACGCGATGGCGGTCATAATCAGCCGCGCGCTGCCGGACGTGCGCGACGGTTTAAAACCCGTACACAGGAGGATACTCTACTCCATGAACGAGCTGAACCTCGACCCGGATAAGCCCCACAGGAAATCCGTCCGTGTTGTCGGTGACGTTCTGGCGAAATACCATCCTCACGGCGACGCCGCCGTCTACGACGCGATGGTAAGGCTTGCGCAGCCGTTCTCCACAAGGATGCCCCTTGTGGACGGTCACGGCAATTTCGGTTCGGTGGATGGGGACCCGCCCGCCGCCATGCGATACACCGAGGCGAGAATGCAGAAGCTCGCGCTTGAGCTGATGCGTGACATAGAGAAGAATACCGTCGATTTCTATCCCAACTTCGACGAAACGAGGATGCAGCCCTCCGTAATGCCGGCAAGATTCCCCAATCTGCTTGTGAATGGCTCCAACGGAATAGCGGTCGGCATGGCTACAAACGTGCCTCCCCATAATCTCGGAGAGGTCATTGACGCCGTTATCGCCATGATAGACAATCCCGAAATAACCGTTGACGAGCTGATGAATTACATACCCGGTCCC
>CADAGD010000043.1 GCA_902787375.1 uncultured Eubacteriales bacterium | reverse complement strand
CTCCCTTTGGTCGCAATATCAATACTATCAGAGCTTTCTGATTTAATCAGCATTTACTCAAAGGGGAAGCCAAGGAAAGCAGACTTTGTCCGTAGTCTGCTGCGCGAAGCGCATCATAACTCATAGTTTGGCGAAGCCGATCATAACCGGGCCTTCGGCTCACTCCCACTCGACCAGTCCCGCGTCAACGAGGTACTGCTCCATGAAATCCATGTAATCGTCAACGAGGCGCATCAGATAGGATTTGTACTGGGGAAGCGCGGCGTTGGCGGCGGCTTCGAGGCGTTCGTAAACGACGTCCTCGTCATAGGGTTCGTCGCCTATTTCGTTCATATAGGCATAGTCCACATCGACGAGCTTGGCTATCACATCGTCAAGCTCCTCCGGCTTCATAAATGAGAAATCGCCCTCGTTGTCGAAGCTTTCCCTGATGCTCGCGGCGGCTGCCGCCCTGTCAAAAAGTTCTTCCATATTAAATCTCCTGTTTTGTTATTATGTATGCTCCTGCCGATTGGAAAACGGCAGGCGTTTTTGGTTATACGGTAAATACATTACCTAATATCAAACTCCACATTGGGCAGAAGCTCCTGCAATTTCCTTGAGAATCTGTTGTTGCGGCTGCCTGAGTTTTTAGGGGAGCCGAGTATCATCACGCCCACGTCGTGTTCCTCCGCGAAATTGGCAAGCGTTCTCTGGACGTTGTTGCTGCGAAGTACTGTCAGCTCTGCGCCTATCTCCGCCGCGTAAGCGAAAAGACTGCTTATGGCGTCCTCCTGATTATTCGCGCCCATGAAACGCTGATCGTTCTGGACGCAATGGACGACGTATATGGGAGGCTTTTCGGAGTATTCGGGGGATTCGCTGCGCTTTGCTCCGTACCGTATCAGCCTTTCGCATGAGAGCTGATTGGTAACGCATATCATTATTGCTTTGTTCTTTGTATTGCTCATTTCTGTTTTTCAACCGCGTCCTTTAGCTTGTCGCGGATATTCATTCCTTTATAATTTATACAGTAGTTTACGGCCTCCGCAGGGGTCTGCGCCACATGATAGATGGTGGAGAAATCCCCGTGCGTGAAGCCGCAGCTCACGCATTTTTCAAGCTGCGCTATGAGAAAATCGAAGTAGCCGCATGTGTTGAGCAGCACTATGGCGGTATCCATGTAGCCGAGCTGTTTAAGCGTCAGCACCTCCATGAACTCCTCAATCGTCCCGAAGCCGCCGCCCATGGCTATGAAGCCGCAGGACATGGCTTCCATAGCCGCCTTCCGCTCGTGCATGGTCGCGGTTTCTATGCGCTCGGTGCAATCCTCGTAGTATATGCCGGGGACGTTCAGCTTTTTGGGAATAACTCCGTAGACGTTGCCGCCGGCGTCGCGGCAGCCGCGAGCCGCGCTTCCCATCAGCCCGGAATCGCCCGCGCCGAACACAAGTCCGAAGCCGCTTGAAGCTATCAGCCTTCCGACCTCATAAGCGTCGTCAAAGAACGCCCTGTCAATATTGCTCGAAGACGCGCCGAATACGCATATGTTGTGCTTATTTTTCATTCAGACGAACCTTTCGCTGATCCCCGCTCCATTATAGCATTTTTTTATGGTAAAGGCACGGGAAAAGACGGGTAGTTTTGTAAAATGCTTGTAAAACTCAAGTGCGCCGCTCAATAAGCCACTCCGGGCATTGTGCGCTTGGGGATATCCGAGAGATACTTTTGCGTCAGCTCGGAAAACTTGCCGCTGGATTTGAGGTCGTATATAAGCATATCCGCAAGCTGCATGAGCGCAGGCTCCTCGGATGAAGATACCATGCAGTAATTGACGGAGCCCACATCTATGTCGCACAGATAGTATTCCTTGATGCCCGTTTCCTCCGCAAGCACGTTGCAATACTTGTTCACATACGCGCCGGCAAGCGCAGCCGCGTCGATTCTGCCGCTTTTCAGGGCGGAAAGAAGCTCGTCATATGAGCCGTATGTGACGGATTCAACGGTTATCGTATTCTCAGGATCGGGCGTCGTCACGGGCTTTTTCAGCAGTCGGTCGATTATGCCCCTCTCAGGCACAGGATTAAGACCGGAAAGATACGACTCAAAGACACGTCCCGCGGGGGTTTCGGGGATATAACCCACCACAAGCTCCTGGATCTGCTTCGACGTATTCTCCTGCGAAAGTGTGACAAGGTGTATGTCGTCCGTGAAATACGGATAGGAGTAAGCATAAGAGCGGTCGCCGCCCTCGGCTTGGAGTGCGATGGCGACATCTATTGTACCGTCATAGAGCTTGGTCGATACCGTCTTGGATGTGCAGGGAACCAGCTTCAAAGGTTCATCCGAGTTGGGCAGGAGCCTTCTCGCAAGGAGTGAGGCAAGCTCCGCCTCAAAGCCCACGCCATCCTCGCAGAAGCCGGGCATATCGTCCCTGACGCCCACGGAGAGTACGCCGGAGGATTCGATGCGTTCTATCTCTATCGAATTCATCAACTGGGCTTCGGGCTTGAAAAATCTGCTGAGTATTACTGCGCCGAGCGCAACGGCTGCTATTATGAGAGTGCGTCTGATCCAACGCCCCTCATGCCCCTTGATGGAAGGAAGCTGCTTTAATTTCTCTTTCAGACGCGGGGGAATACCCCTCTCGCGCCCTATTCTGTACGGGTTTTTTCTCATATGCTTATTATAACAGCAGGCGCGTTCGAGCGCAAGTGTTATTGCCCTATTACGCCGCAAAAAGGCAGGACGCCCTGCCTTTTTTATGGTTTGGATTCACTTGATGAGAGCTGATTGTTAAAAACCGCACTTTCTCGATGTGCTGGTTATCTGTGACCGCCATGGCCGCCGAAGCCGCCGGGCATTTCTCCCATTCCTCCCATTCCTCCCATCACCTGGTTGGGGATATAATCGAGCTTCTGACCGTTGACTGTTATTGTGCCGCCGTTATACCGGGCGGTGCCGTCGTAATCGAAGCTTGAATTGCCCGTTATATTGACGGTTCCGCCGTTCATCACGATGTTGCCGTTGGAGTCGATGCTATCGGTGTCGCCCGCGCCCATTGAGATTCTGATGCTGCCGCCGTTTATCTCGACTGTTGGGGTATAAGCGGAGGACTTTCTTGCGGCATTGATGCCGTCGTCGGAGGCTGATATGGTAATATCGCCGTCGTTGATCGTGATATAGGTGGCTTCAATGCCCTCGGCAGAGGTTATGCTGAATGTGCCTCCGTCTATGACTATCAGCGTGTTGGCATGTATGCCGTCGTCGTCACAGGTAATATTGAAGCTTCCGTCCTCAATGTATATGTTTCCGAGGGTATCGTCGTCATCGTTTTCAACATGTATGCCGTCCTTGCCCGCTTTGATTGTAAAGCTGCCGTTTGAAACTGCAAGGCTGTCGTTGGCTTCGATACCGTGCTTTGCGGCGGTGATAATGTACGTCCCGCCGGTTATGGTGAGCTCGTCCTTGCCCGATATGCCGTGTCCTGCGGGCGAGGTGATATTGAGCGTTCCTGAGCCGTTCAGCGTCAGGTCATCCTTGGAAAATATCACGGCATCGACATTGTTATCGTCGATTTTTACAAACGAGCCGCCGTTTGAAAGCGTGTTCTCCGTGCCGTCCGCAAGCGTTATGAACACCTTGTCGGCCTGAGCTATATATATGGGAGCGAATGAATCGGAGTTAATAACGACTCCGTCAAGCACCAACTGCACCTTGTCCTCCTTGGATACGTTAATTACGACGTATCCGTTATTAAGAGTGCCGCTCAGTATGTAGGTTCCGGCATCCGTTATGGTAACGACGGAGCCGTCGATATTCACATCTGAGGAGCTTGCGGAAGCGGTGTTTCCGTTAAGCGCGATCGTGATCGCTTCATCGGAGTCATATTCCCCCGACAAGTCCCTCTTGGAGAACGCATCGGTTATGAAGTCGCTCACGGACTGCTCCGTTGAAGACGATGCGGCGGACGCCGAATAGGAGGGGGATGATCCTTTATTGGCATTCACAGCGGATACTGTTTCGCTCGAATCGTTTGCTTCGGCAGCCTTCGCCGTACTGCACGCGGCGAGCGGAAGCATTGAACACATGAGGATAAGCGCGAGTATCGCGGGAAAAAGCTTTGATTCTTTGAGTTTCATTTCAAACACCTCCCCGGTTTGTTTTGATGGGTTTATTATATCCGAAGAGGGAATGTGAATCTCCGAAAATCCGTTGCGGAAATTACGCGGAATTTACGAAAAAGCTGCCGGGAAAGCTCCACGGCAGCGTATGTACTATTTTTTGAATACCGCTGTGAACACGGCTCCGTTGTCGTTTGTTGCTTCAAGGCTTGCGTGATAGGCGTTCGCAACGGATTTGGCGATGGCAAGACCTATGCCGTATTTGCCGCCCTCGCCCTTATAGAAACGCTCGAATATGTGGGGCAGATCGTTTTCGGAAATGCCCGCTCCGTCGTCACGGATAGTTGCCGTTACAGTACCCTTTTCGGCGCGGCAGGATATTTCTATAAGGCTTTTCGCGTAGCGCACGGCGTTTGAGATTATGTTTCCGAAAAGCTTTTCGCCGTCGGTTTCCTTTATGGGGAACATTACCGCGTTATCGTCAAAATCAAACGCAAAGCGTATGCCTCTTTTTTCGGCTTCGGCTCGATGCTCGGAAACGCAGAGCGACAACAGCTCCCTCATATCAATGGGCTCGGCTGTTTCACCCGCGCCCCCCGTGTCTGCCACGTTCCTGTCCATGCGGGAGATATAGAGTATCTCCTCCACCATTGCCGTGAGGCGGTCGGCTTCGGAGAGTATGACCTGCGCCGCGGCATCAGGCTCCATAACTCCGCAGGCAATACCCTCCGCGTTCCCGCGAATGGACGTCAGCGGCGTCCGCAGCTCATGCGATACATTCTGGAAGAAAAGCTCCTGCCTGCGCTTTGATGCGTCAAGCTCCCGCGCCATACGGTTCATCGAATCCGCAAGCCCGGATAGCTCTATCTCTTTAAAATCCAGCTCCCTTGGCGAAAGGTCGCCCCCTCCGATATCCCGCGCGAAATCGGAAAGACTTTGAACGGGCTCGGCAAGCGACTTGGCAAAATGGCGGCTTAGAAGTATCGAAAGCAGTATTGCCGCAAGTATCACTATAATAAGGACTGTGTTCACCCTCGTTGTCAGCGCGGTGAGGGAGGTGACGTCAATATAGGAAACGATGTACGTTCCGTCCTGTTCGGTATCCGCTGCTATTGAAACGGCATATGAGCCGCTTTCGATTTTGACGGCAGCATAGCTCGCATCGGCTTTCAGGGAGCCTTTTTTAAACAGCTCGGCGATCTGCCGCGCAGCGTTGCCGTCGCCATGCAGCACGTCTATAAGCTCTCCGCTCTCGCTTACAAGAGCCGCGTTTGGACGCGCCCCGGTTATCTTATCCGGCTTGTCGTCAAAATGCTTTCCGCCCTTGGGATCGCGTCTTTCATTGGATATGCTTTCGGATACGCTGCTGAGCTGATTTGAAACGCGCGACCTGATGAAGCCCCTGACGGAGAGGTTGAACGCAAGCGCGACCGCAAGCAATACGGCGCAGGTCAGCCCTGTGAGCGTCAGCAGAATGCGCGTTCTCAGATGTCTTTTCCGCTTCATTGCTCCTCCTCCAGCTTGAAGCCGTAGCCCCAGACGGCAGAAATGACCACTCCGCTGCCGGAAAGCTTTTGCCGGAGCCTCCTCACGGTGTCGTCCGTAGCCCTCGTTTCGACTATCGACTCAAAGCCCCAAACCCGGTTCAAAAGCTCCTCGCGGGAAACGGCTTCGCCCTTATGCAGCATCAGATGACGAAGCACCCCGTATTCGGTCGGAGTAAGGGGAATCGGCTCACCCGAAAGCAGTATGCTCCTGCCGGCTTCGTCAAGGGTCAGGCTGCTGAATGTCAGCTCGCTCTGCCTGGGGCGGTACTTGACGCTCTCGAACTCGATTCTGCGAAATATCGCCCGCACGCGCATAAGGAGCGCCATTGCGGAAAAAGGCTTTGTTATGTAGTCGTCACTTCCAAGCCCAAGCCCGGTCGCGTAGTCGTTTTCGGAATCCCTCGCGGTCAGCATAATGATGGGAACGGTGCTTATATTTCTCAGCTCGGTCAGGATCGTGAATCCATCCCTGCCGGGCATCATCACATCCAGTATCGCAAGATCGCAGGGCTTCTCAAGAAAACGGGCAAGGAGCGCATCGCCGGTGGAGAAATCCTCCACAGCGTAACCGTCGTTGAATAAAAAGGTCTTTATAACCTGCCTGATATTATCGTCGTCGTCAGCTATATAGACGGTCTTTGAGTTTTTTTCCATAGTCCGCACCTCCGTGAGATTCGTATGATTTATTGTATCAGCTTTTTATAATGAACGCAACCGAAAAACGGCTGACATCTCAAGCAATTTATATGAACGATTTCGTATGCTTTTCGTAAATTTCGCCGCCTGTTTTCGGAGAACTTATACCCCCGTGTCTGCTATAATGCAATCAAGCGGAACAAAAAAAGCACCGCGAATCAACGTAAAGGAGAGATGAGTATGAAAAAGAAAAGAACGATGATAATTGCCGGCATATTGACGGGTACGCTGCTCGTGTGCATAGCGGTTCCCGCCGCGCTGGCGAAAGGGGAGGACGAAAGCCCGAACGATGCGGCACGGACAGAGATAACGCTCCGGGAGAACGACCGGCACAATGCCGGACCCGAAAGCGGAATGCCGAACGGCGAAGACGATATTTCCGATAAAAACACGAACAGCACAAAGCACGCGCGTCATGGCGGTCACGGAGAAAACGCGAAGCCCGAAGAACCCGAAGCTCCCGAAAACGCCATAGGCAAGGATGCGGCAAAGCAGATTGCGCTCAGCGACGTGGGATTGTCCTCGGAGCAGGTAGAAAAGGTCAAAGCCCGTCTTTCCGATAAGGACGGAACCCTCATTTATAAGGTCGGATTCTGCTATGACGGACAAAAGTATTCCTATAAGATAGACCCCGTGAGCGGAGATATACTCGACAAGAGCGTCGGAGAGGCGACCGAGCATACCTACGGCGGTCACGGAGAAAACACGAAGCCCGAAGAACCCGAAGCTCCCGAAAACGCCATAGGCAAGGATGCGGCAAAACAGATTGCGCTCAGCGACGCGGGATTGTCCTCGGAGCAGGTCGAAAAGGTCAAAGCCCGTCTTTCCGATAAGGATGGAACCCTCGTCTATAAGGTCAGCTTCAAGTATGATGGACAGAGATATTCCTATAAAATAGCCCCCGTAAGCGGAGATATACTCGATAAAAGCGTCCAAGAGGCAGCCGAGCATATTCGTGAAGGTCATGGCGAACACACACATGCGGATGAAGTGGACGCTCCTACGCAGGTCGAGAACAGCGTGATGGAAGGTATTTGACGGTTTCGGATTGATGGTATAAGAACATAAAATAATCTGAATAAAGCTTTATAATTAAAAGCCCGGTCATATGAGAGCCAAGCTCTGATATGACCGGGTTACTTTGCATATTAAGTCCTGTTTCAAAATGCTGTTAATCGTCCGATTAAACCTTTTTCTTCTTTGTGAAGCGCGCGCGGTTTTCTGCTTCGCTGTGCGCGGGAGCGATCTCGCCTGCCTTCTGCAAGGACTGCTTGGTAAGGAGCGGGCCGAACAGCTCATAGATGAGTACGGCAAACAGAATGATATTGCGAATTACCGATCCGTTGGCTTCGCCCAATGCCTGTGCGCTCACGACCATACCGAGCGCGACGCCCGCCTGCGGGAAAAGCGTAATACCGAGATGCTTGCGCACATTGGGGTCAAGCTTTAAAGCAAGGCTCGGAATGTAGGAGCCAAAGTATTTGCCGACGCAGCGTACAACGATGAATACGACGCCGATAAGGATAACAGCGGGATTCTTGAAGACGGAAAGTTCAAGCTGCGCACCGGACAGCACAAAGAATACGGTATACAGAGGCGCGGTCCATTGCTCTGAACGCTGCATAATATCGGCGGAATATTCGCTCAGGTTGCAGAACATGGTGCCGAGCATCATGCACACAAGAAGTGACGAGAAGCCGATTTTCACACCGCCGCCGAGAGGAATCTCGATAGTGGAGAGCGCGATCGTGGTGACGACGAACGTAATTGTCATTGAAAGACGGTTCTTGTTGGAGTAGAAGAGCTTTTCAAGCAATGTGAGTATGCCGCCCATAGCCGCGCCGAGCAGCAGCGAGCATACAATCTCCAGAATGGGGTTGACAATGATTGAAACAAGGTTCACGCTGCCTCCGTTAACAGCCTGAGCAACGCCGAAGGATACGGCAAACAGCACAAGACCGACCGCGTCGTCAAGAGCGACTATGGGCAGCAGCAGATCCGTGAGCGGGCCCTTGGCTTTATACTGCCTGACGACCATGAGCGTCGCGGCGGGAGCGGTCGCCGAAGCGATAGCACCGAGCGTGATGGCGACGGGCAGGGGAAGCACGTCTGGGCCGAGAACGAAATGCAGCGCGATGAGGGCGGCGTCCACAAAAAGCGTCGCGGTAACTGCCTGCACGATGCCGATTATCGTGGCTGTCTTGCCGGTGTGCTTTAGCTGACCGAGGCGGAACTCGTTGCCTATATCAAAGGCGATAAAGCCGAGCGCGACGGTCGATAAAAAGCTCACTTCGCTTATCTGATCCATGGAAGCAAAGCCTATGCCGCTTATGCCAAGACTGCCGAGGGCAAACGGGCCTACAAGAACGCCCGCAAGCAGGAATGCCGTCACGTCCGGCAGGTTAAGACGCATGACTTTGAAAAGACGTGTCATCATCAATCCCGCAAAAAGCGCGATGCCGGTTGAAAGCAAAAGATTCATTATTATCCATACCTCCAAATAATAAACTCCGAAACTGCATTATATAACACTCGCCGTAACTGCGCAAGAGCTTTTTTATATCCTTGACAAAGGCTGCGAAAACGGTTATAATAATTGCGAACAAGTGAATTGTATCAAATTAAAACAAGGGGGCAGTTATGGATAAAGAATACGATGCTCTCAAGCTATGCAATCAGGTTTGTTTTCCGCTGTACGCCTGCTCAAAGGAACTGGTGCGACAGTATGGGCCGTATCTCAAGGAACTCGATCTTACCTATACACAATACATAGCCATGATGGTGCTGTGGGAAAATGAGAAGGTTTCATCAAGAGAGCTTGCGGAATGTCTGCATCTTGATTACGGTACGCTGACTCCTGTTTTGAAAAGGCTCGATAGTGTGGGCTATCTCAAGAGGGAACGCTCTTTGCGGGATGAAAGGCTCTTGACTATCACCCTCACCGAAAAAGGACGTGAGCTCAAAAGCAGGGCGGCGTCCATCCCGCCCGCCATAGCCCAAATCATGGGGCTTAGCGGAGAGGAATTTGCTGCACTGTACACGCTTTGCTATAAGGCGCTTTTAAATATGGAAGCGAAATGATTATTAATATCCAAGGAGGATTTTTGAAATGAACACGGTTTATGATTTCACGGTAAAGGACATGATGGGGAAGGATGTTTCTCTCGGCGAATACGCGGGCAAGGTTCTGCTTATCGTCAATACTGCGACCGGCTGCGGCTTCACGCCTCATTACGATCCGCTGGAGGCAATGTACAAGGAGCTGAGGGATAAGGGGTTAGAGATACTTGACTTCCCATGCAACCAGTTTGCGAATCAGGCTCCGGGCTCCGAGGATGAGATACACTCCTTCTGCACGATGAAATTCGGCACGGAGTTCCCACAATTTAAAAAAATCGACGTCAATGGCGAAAACGCCGAGCCGCTCTTTGCATTCCTGGCATCAGAGAAGCCCTTTGAGGGGTTTGGCAAGGGCTTAAAGAACGCTGCTCTCAAAAAGTTTGCCGACATGAACAATAAGGCATTCGGAGAAAAGGCATATATCAAATGGAATTTTACCAAGTTCCTTGTGAACAGGCAGGGCGAGGTCGTAGCCCGCTTTGAACCTACAGTAGATATGAATGAGGTTCGCGCCGCGGTTGAATCCGAGCTGGCAAAATAAATCAGCGCCTACTTAATTATTATATACTTGAATCTTTAAGGTCAAAAGGAGAACATATGCAGAATTTTATTTATCATACCCCTACAAAGCTCATATTCGGCAAGGATGTTATATCGAAGCTTCCCGAAGTCATGTCACAGTTCGGCAAAAGGATACTGCTGACATACGGCGGCGGAAGCATCAAAAAGATCGGTCTTTATGACAAGGTAATTAAGCTGCTTGCCGATAAGGAGATAATCGAGCTTCCCGACATACAGCCGAATCCCAAGTACGATCCGAGCGTACTGGACGGCGTAAGGCTCTGCAAGGAACACAATGTTGACGTGATACTCTCGGTGGGCGGCGGCTCCGTTCTCGACTGCTCCAAGGCGATAGCGGCAGGAGCCAAATACGACGGCGATCCGTGGGATCTTATCACCTATAAAGTCAAAGCGCAGGCGGCATTGCCCATAGTGGATATAATCACCCTCGCCGCGACGGGCAGCGAGTACGACGCAGGCGGCGTTATTTCGCGCACCGAAACCAACGACAAGACAGGCTATAGCGATCCGCTCCTCTATCCCGCAGTATCCTTCCTCGATCCGACCTACACTTTCACGGTATCGAAAAAGCAGACGGCTGCGGGCTGCGCCGACGCCATGAACCACATAATGGAGCAGTATTTCTGTGAGGATTCGACACTCCTCAACGACGGCTTCATGGAGGCAGGCTTGAAGAGCCTCATGGTAAACGCCGTCAAATGTCTTGAAAATCCTGAGGATTACACGGCAAGGGCGGAGATGATGCTCTGCTGCACTTACGGCTGCAATAGAATATATTCGCTTGGCAACAGTCGGTCAGGCTGGCCCTGTCACGGCATGGAGCATGCGCTTTCCGCGTATTACGACATCACCCACGGCGAGGGACTTGCGATAATCACGCCGAGGTGGATGAAACACATTCTGAGCGAGAAGACCGTCCGACGTTTTAAAAAATACGGCGTGAACGTGTTCGGCATCGACGCCTCGCTCGACGATTTCGATATAGCCGAAAGGGCTATCAAAGCCACATATGACTTCTTTGAGTCCATCGGTATCCCCATGCACCTGAGGGACGTCGGCATCGACGAAAGCCGCATCGGCGAGATGGCACATCACGTCGCTGAGAATGAGGGCTTGGAAGAAGCTTGGGCTCCGCTTCTCGAAAAGGACATAGCCGAGATATTCACCGAATCCCTGTAAAAACAGGAGCGGACGCTTGTTAATCCAATACCCGCCTCGCGTTTTTAAGACGAGGTGTCCGAGCCGCCGCCAAACCCCAAATGCGCTGAAAAACACCCGCCTTCCCCTGTGAGGGCAATGTCAGTAAGCTCTGCCTCCCCTGCGTAAGGGGAGGTGGCGCGGCGGCTTATAACTGTGCGAAACGCATCATCACTCATAACTTGGCGAAGCCAATCATAACTCATAACACAGAAGCGGTCTTATCTTCCGCTTTGCAGGGAAGGTCGGGAGCGTGCAGCGCAACCGACCTTCTTAATCAAAAAAATAACATAAATGGGGAAGAACAACCCCTCCGTCGCGGCGGCTTTACCACGCCGCGCCACCTCATATCAGACCATTTGATTTAAGCCATTTCTCTATCTGCGGTGCCGATTCCCCGACATTGCTGCCCATAAGGGAGAGCCCCGGCTTTACGTCGGCTCCGGGACAGGCTTTCTTTATATCGCGTTCGCTCGATCCCATGCCGCTGCCCTCGTTGGTGCAGAGCGGAAGTATGGTCTTGCCGCCGAAATCGTAAGCTTCAAGGAACGTGAACACCGCCATGGGTGCGGTTCCCCAGTAATTCGGATAGCCGAGTATCACGATATCATAGCCGTCAATGCTTTCCGGCATGGATACAAGCTCCGGTCTTGCCTTGCGCTGCATATCCGCTTTGGCTTCGTTTATGCAGGGCATATAGGCGGGAGAATACGGCTTCTTCATTTCAAGCTTGAATATGTCCGTGTCGATTAATTCCGCGATTTTACCGACGGCAATCTCCGTGTTTCCGACCTCGACGTAACGCATCGCGCCGCCGAAGTAGTTTTCATCCGCTCTTGAGTAAATGCTGATTAAATCAGAAAGCTCTGATAGTATTGATATTGCGACCAAAGGGAGCCGCGTGCGTGTAGTGTTAAGAAATCGCAACGGTGTTG
>CADAGD010000042.1 GCA_902787375.1 uncultured Eubacteriales bacterium | reverse complement strand
GCGCACCCTCCGCCTTCTCCTGCACGGCGCGCGCCTGCGTGAGAAGCTCGTCGATCTCCTCAGATGACTTCAAGCCCATTGCGTACAAGGTCATGTCGTTCAATTCGTTATTCTGATCCGTGAACAATACGATCTCATCATACCTTGCCGGCCATCTGCCGTAAACAAGATCATACTGCTTTTCAGTCACGCTGTTGACCGGCTTGCCTTCATCACCCGGCACCAGCTCACGCCAGAGTGAGTTCGAGGACGTATTAATAGACATAAGGCTTGAAAACGGGGACTGTTCCCGCAGCGCAATCATGGAGGTCATATCCATTCCGAGATATTGTCGCATAAGATCGGCCATCAACACTTGCGTATCCGAGCGGATGATGTCGCCATCCACGTTCTTGGTGTAGATTAAAAGATCGGTATCATAGGTGTAAAGCACACCGGAGAGCGCGGAATACAGCTTGCTTGTTTCATCGGCGCGTTCCGCTTCAATGTATTTTTTGAAAGCTCGAAGATCGTTCTGCTGTTCCTCCAGAGAGTTCAGCGAGTTCATCATTTCATAAATCATTGCCTTCTGATAAACCGCGTCGTTCTCATGCTCGGACGTCGATTCGGCGCGGCCCATAAAGGTGTTGAGAAGCGAGGTCGCGTCAATGGTTGTCGCCTCGATAGAAAGAGGATAGGACGACAGGGTTTGTTCCTGCACGGAATCAATATATCCCGTCGCCCCCCGCGAAACGGCGTAGATCAGAGCGATGCCGATGATGCCGATCGAGCCAGCAAAGCTGGTCAGCGCAGTTCTGCCTTTTTTGGTAAAAAGGTTTTTCAGCGACAGGCCAAACGAGGTGGCAAACGACATGGATGGTTTCTTTTTCTTGTGATTTTCAGCCTTTTTTTCGCCGTATTTTTTCTTTTCTTCAGCCTGTTCTTCCTTCGTAAGAGGAGCTGTATCGGAAATTATTCTGCCGTCCAGCATCCGAACGATACGGGTGGAATACCTCTCGGCGATGTCCGGATTGTGCGTTACCATTATAACAAGACGGTCTTTAGCGATATTTTTTAGAATATCCATGACCTGAACGGAGGTTTCGGTATCCAATGCGCCGGTCGGTTCGTCCGCGAGGATAATATCGGGATTGTTGACTATAGCGCGCGCGATTGCGACACGCTGCATTTGCCCGCCCGACATTTCGTTTGGCTTTTTGCGCAACTGATTTCCAAGCCCCACTTCTTCCAGCGCGGCTTTTGCACGCTTACGGCGTTCGCTCTTGGATACACCGGAGAGCGTCAATGCAAGCTCCACATTTTGCAGTGCCGTCTGATGTGGTATCAAGTTGTAGCTTTGAAAAACAAATCCGACGGAGTGATTGCGGTAAGCGTCCCAATCCCGACCTTTATATTCCTTCGTAGACTTTCCGTTGATGATGAGATCGCCGGAAGTGTACTGATCCAAGCCGCCTATAATATTGAGCATGGTTGTTTTTCCGCAGCCGGATGGGCCAAGGATAGATACAAACTCGCTTTCCCGGAACTGTAGACTAATGCCTTTTAGTGCCTCGACGTCCTCGCCGCCCGCAGGGTAGATTTTTTTGATTTCATTGAGTTCCAACATAATTGGTTTCCCTTCTATTAATACTATGTAGACGATGATTAACTAATGTCTTGAGAAAGCGTCGTTTTAAAGCAATTAGCTTCCGGTCAATCTCGGATGTTCTGCCGCGCCGTTTTTTATAAATACACGGATATACCTCGCAGGGGATGGTTTGTGTGAGAAAAACCATCCCCTGTGTTAGTGTTCTCGTTATTTATCGTATGTCTTGATTATATTCCAAATGGCTTCCTTCTGTTCAGGCGTAAGCGCCATCCATTTCTCAAACAATTCTTTAAGTTCAGGAGTGACTTCAAGCATATCTCCTTCCGAGAAAAACTGAGCCGTGGAAATACCGAAAGCTTTACAGAGTGCTTCAAGCGTGACAAGGCTCGGCGTATTGCCGCGCCGATAGATATTTGAAACGGTGTTAGGCGACAATCCCGCTTCTTTGGCAATTTTGTAATCAGACCAGCCGCGCTGCCGCTGCAATTCCAATAGTCGTTCGCGAATATCCACATAATCACCTCACTCTCCATTTTAATTCTATCACCATATCAGGTGAGCTGTTATAGCAAATAAGTGTGAATAATAACGCAATATATAGTGATGGCTATACTCGCGTTTTGCGCATAGTGAGATTGGACTATACGTTAGCGATGTGTAAATTTCACGGTATTAATTGTACTCAAATTATCTTATCTCCTGCTCCAGCCCTTCAAACAGGTCGGAATCAAAGAACTCCCGTAATGAAATCTCCAATCCGTCGCAAAGCTTGTTGATTGATACTATGCCGGGGTTCCGGCTTTTCTCGTTCAGTATGCTGTAAACCGTGGACGGAGATACGCCTGAGGTGTTCGCAAGCGCGTTTATGGCTATGTTGCGCTCCGCGCATAGCTGAACAATTCTTTTCGCAACTGCTTCCTTTGCCGTCATAACTGCATCTCCATTGTGATATATCGCTAAAAGTTTACCCAACTCTGCGATAAATCGTGTGGGATATATCGCAAAAAAACAAAAATCATGCTATAATTGCGATATATCCCAACTAATAGAGGAGATATTATGACAGTAACTTTCTTCGGTCACCGATATGTGCAAAAAGAAATAGAGCCGATACTGCGTTCAACTCTTGTTTATTTGATTGAGGATTTCGGCGCAGAGCTGTTTTACGTCGGCAATCAGGGCGGCTTTGATTCAATGGTAACGCAGGTACTGCGCGAGCTGTCCGAGCGTTATCCGATAAAGGCGTATACGGTTCTTGCGTATTTTCCGCCAAACGGGAGTTCCGTGTCCGGCATCCTGCCGAGCATACTGCCGGAGGGCATAGAGAACACACCGCGCCGCTTTGCGATCTCATATCGGAACAAAT
The DNA here is from genome assembly GCA_902787375.1 of uncultured Eubacteriales bacterium. Classification (GTDB taxonomy): domain Bacteria; phylum Bacillota; class Clostridia; order Christensenellales; family CAG-138; genus UBA3857. The sequence goes on along the minus strand of CADAGD010000042.1, from coordinate 10,003 downwards.
GGATGCTCGCGCATTCCGACTATGTTATAACTCATGTCACAACGCATATAGCTTCCGGCTCGTCGCAGTTCAAAATATTGGCGGAAAAGCAAGGAAAAACGGTCATCAACCTCAAGGAGTGATGACCGCCGAGAATAAATCAATTGTTATTTACCGTATGTTCATTAAGCTTTTAATTACTCGAACACTTTTCGGCGTCGATGGCAAGCACGAACATGAGCGCGCAGAGGGCGTCGTTTGGATCGCGGACGTCGATAACGTAATGATCCGTCCAATGGAACAGGTCCTTTGAAACGGTCGCGGCGACGCTGCCGTCGGGATTTGTGATGGTGTAATCCCATTGCATGAAATTGCCCTCGGCGTTCCAGCCGTTGAAATCAATATGGTAGCGGGGATGCAGCAGCGTGAAGAACTCGCGCTTTATGCTGCCTATGCAGTCATTGCCAATGTATATGTCAAACGTGGGGGTGAAGCACCAAACCCTCTGCTTGACGGTTCCCAAAAAGCAGCCGTCAGCGTCATATATGTTGAGCTTATGACCCCATGCGAGCTGTCCCTTTACGGTATAGACCGTATTGCCCTGCTCATCGAATATGTCATAGCTGTCGAACCATGAGAAGAATCTTTGTTTGAATAATAATCTCACAGACGCCTCCTATTCGTTATGCCGTTTCGCTCTTGGGCTTGCCCAGTATCTCCGAGTAGATCATGCCCTGAGCCAGGGGCGGGAGCTTTGCAATCCTTGCCATTGCCCGTTTGGCATTCTCGGTTGATATTTTTTCCTTTTCAAGCATATCGTCCTCATCGGCAAGCCTGTTACCGAGGCGTCCGGCGACGGCGACGGGTCTGTCGGGGGTGAACTGCGTCACGCCCTCATGGTAGCCGTCGTGTATGCTTCCTCCGCCGCACTCCTCCTCCTGATGCTCCGCGATGGGCTTTTCGGCAGCGAGGTTCTTTGCCAAGGTCTGTCTTTCAAGCGGACGACGTTCGGTCTTAATGGGTGAAGCCGGCTTTGAGGACTGCGCGGGCTTGGGCTGCTCGGCTGGCTTTGGCTTGACGAGCTGAGAAGCTGCCTCGGCTTCACGCCTTGCCTTGTTCTCAAGCAGACGCCTTTTAAGCTCCTCCTGCCTTGCCTGCCGCTCCGCCTCGGATATCTCCTGCCTTGCAACAGGGGGCATTCCCGCCTGCTTGGGAGTGTATGTGCGCCGCGATTGCTGTTGCTGCCGCTTGTTCTGGTTCGATATGGCAGAAAGTATCGCAACAACTATTATTATAATCGGAATTAAAGGCATAATAACCTCCGTTTCCCAGGCAGAGCTTGTTTTAAGCCCTGCCTGGAGGAATTTTTAAGCTTATCTTTGCAGCTCCGTCACCTGCCGCCTACCATTGAAAAGAGGAGGCGGGTATTTGGGTTGATCGGCACTTACTTAGTTATTATCGGCTGTTCCCGCGAGCTTACCGTAGAGCTCCTTGTAATACTCCCTTGCTTCGGCGTAGATATCGTGCCAGCTCATGCCGATGCTTTCCGACGCCGCAACGCTCTCGATCTGATCGCGTGTGAGCTTTTCGACGCCAAACCTGCCTGAAAGGTACTCAAACACGGCGCGTGCCTCAGGATAGGAGAGGTTGTTGCCCCTCTCATCCTTGGGGCCTTCAAGCATATGATAACCCCAAGCGACGGAGCGGTCATACTTGAAGCGTATCTGTTTGCGGTCGAGATCGGGCAGGAGCAGTTTCGCAATGCCGTAGGCATATTCGTAGGCGTCAACATCGTCGCGGCATTCCTTAACAACATCCTCTGAACGGAGATGCTCGTATATGCTCCACACCGTACGATGAAAAACGAGGTCATCCTCCGTTTCCTCTGTTTCGGACAGCTCACGGAAGAACTCACGGTAGCTTTCCAAACCGCCCTGCAAGTCGTACTGAGGGAATACCTTTCCCGCGGTTTCAAGCGAGAAATGCTCGGCAAGCGCCTCGGTTATCCAGCGTTTTTCTCTAACAATGGGCGCAGCCTCATTCAGCAGTACATGCACAAGCTCATGCGGGAAGTTGTACGCCAGTGAAAGCACTATCGCTCCCTTTTCGGGAACGGCGCAAGAGGCAGTTGTCTGAAAATTGGCGAGAGTTACCGTTACACCGTTTTCGAGGCGTTCCCCGATTATCGGCAGCAGCGACGGCGTTTCCTCGGAGAAACGCTCCATCAGCATATCGGCGGAGCGGGAAATACCGCAGGCAAGCCGGTAAAGCTCATCCGCTGTTTTCACAAAGCTGTCCGCCGGGACGTTTACGGTGAAGTTCCCAAATGTGAGGACGGGGCCGTATTCTTTGTGGGTGACTGTAATATCGGCAACGTCCGCCGGGCATTCGGGCAGCTCGATCGCGTTTGATACGCCAAGGTGTTCCATCCAATCGGGCAGGAGAGCCGCAGTATCCGGTGAGGCACAGAACTCATCAAAGCCCTTTGACGCGACAGCGTATGCCGCAAGCGAGGCGGCGGCTTTTTTGACGTTCACGACTGTTTCCTCCCCGGCGAGCACGGCATCCATGAACAGCGGGGAGAGTGAGGCGGCAAGCTCGTTTGCGGGATCGTCAAAGAACTCTTTAAGACCACTCTCGTCCGGTTCGCCTGAGAAGACAACGTCTGATAGACCTTTCCTCTGCCAATCGACGCTCAAGCCGTAGGCAGCTCCTAAGAGTGCGCCGCGGAAGCTCCCGTTTTCGATATCCTCAGGAGTGCAGAACACGCTGCCGCCGACCGAAACGGGTCTGTCCTGTCCATATCTGCGCACCGCATAGACCGTGACGGGCATGGGGGACTTTGAGGTGTATGCTTCGGCTCTGTCAAGAGCGTCGCGCACGGTTTCAAACATCGTCCTAAGCTTCGCCTCATCGTATACCTTGTTCATCATATGAACGGTCAGGTCTTCGGTTTCGATCGCGTGCGTATTGAATATTGCCTCATAGCCCGGCTCGCTCTTATGGACGCCCTCGGTTATCTCAAGAAGGGCTTGAGCCTGCGTCTGGACGGGAGCGTCGGTCTGTTCGGGAACCGCGACGGGCTGCTTTGTACAGGCAAGCATGGACGCTGCAGCCAGACATATCGCGGCAAACGGGATGATTTTTTTCATATGTTTCCTCTTTTTTAGATGTAGGCAATGATTAATTAACGTCTTGGAAACATGCCGATTTAAAGCATGTTGCTTTCGGTCAATCTTCACCGCTTTACCAATCCGTTCACAACTAATTACAAGGATATACCTCGCAGGGGCGGTAAATCTTGCTTGATTTATCGAGATTCCGCGCCTATCGCGGCGCGTACGCTTCCCTCGCAGCAAAGCTGCTTCGGCGTTCTGTTAAAATCGCAACACCGTTGCGATTTCAGCCTGCGGACAAAGTCTGGTTTTCTTGGCTTCCCCTTTTAGGGTTTGTCAGCGGTCTGGATTTCTTAACACTACACGCCCGCGCGGCTCCCTTTGGCCGCAATTTCAACACCCTCAGAGCTTGTTTGATTTAATCAGCGTTTACAGAGATTCCGTGTGGCTCCCGTTGGTCGCAGCCGGCTTAAACCGTTTTAAGCTCCGGTTATGATCGGATAATAGTATCGTGTATTCCTATACTCAGTTTGTTTCCGTCGAGGTGGTCTTGCCGATAGCTTCGCGCATATCGGTATCCGCCATCATGTTCTTCATGCGGTAGTAGTCCATTATGCCGAGGTTGCCGTTGCGGAACGCCTCCGCCATAGCCTTGGGAACCTCCGCCTCCGCTTCGATAACGCGGGCGCGCATACCCTGAACCTCCGCCTTGTTCTCCTGCTCCTGAGCGATAGCCATTGCGCGGCGTTCCTCGGCCTTCGCCTGAGCGATGCGCTTGTCGGCTTCCGCCTGGTCGGTCTGGAGCTTCGCGCCGACGTTCACGCCGACGTCAACGTCCGCTATGTCGATGGAGAGGATTTCAAAAGCCGTACCGGCGTCAAGACCCTTGCCGAGAACGGTCTGGGAGATGAGGTCGGGGTTTTCAAGAACGTCCTTATGGGAAACGGATGAGCCGATCGTTGTAACGATGCCCTCGCCTACACGGGCGATGATGGTTTCCTCGCCCGCGCCGCCGACCAGACGGTCGATATTGGCGCGAACCGTGACCTTTGCCTTAGCCCTCAGCTCGATACCATCCTTGGCGATAGCGGCTATGACGGGGGTTTCGATAACACGGGGATTGACGCTCATCTGAACCGCTGTCAGAACGTCACGACCTGCAAGGTCGATGGCGCAGGCCTTTTCAAAGTCGAGGGGGATGCCCGCGCGCTGAGCGGCTATCAGAGCGTTTGCGACGCGATCGACATTACCGCCGGCGAGGTAGTGAGCTTCCATCTTGTTGATCGAGAGGGACAGACCCGCCTTTGTTGCCTTTATCAGCGGATTGATTATCCTCGCGGGACGAACCTTCCTTATCTTCATGCCTATGAGGGTGAAAAGCCCGACCCTGACGCCTGATGCGGCTGCGGATATCCACAGTCCGAGGGGAACGAATGAGAAGAATATGATTATGAAGCAGAACAGCGCAATGACAATGGCTATTATCGCGCCGGGCTCAACAACCATGAGGGCAGGATTGATTAATGTGTTTAACATACTGTACTCCCTTCTGTTTTAAAGTGAATAGATTATTTTTATCAAGAGGTATATGACCCCTATAAGCACAGGAACGCCTATCGCTATCCAAAGCCAGTCCCGACGGATCTCGCTCCTGTCCGCTTCACTTGCGGCATCCGAATCGGTTTTAATCGGCTCGGCTATTCCGCATTTGGGACAGGCGGCGGCTTGGCTCGAATACACTATATGGCAGTTTTTGCAGTACCTCATACGCGCTTTACCAAGACCTTCATACCGGATGTGCTTACAACCACTATGTCGGTATCCTTGTCGATAAATTCCGCCGTGGTCGCCACATCCACCCGCTTGCCGTCTATCACGGCTATGCCGCTCGGATGCAGAGCAGTCACGGTGCGTCCCGTTTTTCCGACGAGGGCTTTGATTCCCTCATCGAAAAGCTCGGTGGAGCCGGATTCGATCGAGGTGTTCAGCACTACGGGAGATTTGGATAATCTGCCCTTTATTGCCGATCGGAATATCGGTATGGATATGAGCGCAAGCAGCACAAGCACTATCAGCAGGGAAAACATCGCTCCCGAAAGTGAATCGGAGCCTATTATAAGCCCGGCTATCAGCGCAATGCCGCCGGATATGCCCGCAACTCCGAAGCCCGGCATAAGCATCTCTATCACTATCAGTATCATGCCTGCCGCTACCAGTATTATTCCCCCGATGTTCGACGCCCATGCCGACGCCCAATTCGAAAAGAATCCCGCTGACATCATCAATGGCAACATAATCTTTACTCCTTTCAGCGGCTTGCGCAAATATGCAGACCGCGATTTTTTGTTTGTGTATATTTTACTCCGAACCCGCGATTTAATCAATATAAGCCGTGTAAAGTTTTTGTAAAGATTGTGTAAAGTCCGAGGGGAATGAAAGGGGATGGGGCAAGTTGGAGCGAAAAACAAACCTGTTACAGTGCAAACGATGCCAAAGGGGATGGTCTTGTTCACCCAAACATCCATGCCAAATTGTTTGGCATAGACCGAGCATGAACAGTTTTAATCATGTTGAAGTATTTCCGACAAAGATATGCCTCGCGGGGGCGGTAAATCATACTTGGTCTATCGAGGTTCCGCGCCTATCGCGGCGCGTCGCTTCCCTCGCAGCAAAGCTGCTTCGGCGTTCCGTTAAAATCGCAACACCGTTGCGATTTCTTGACACTCCATGCACTGCGGCTCGCTCAGCTCGCGGGGACGGTTTGCTTTCACAAACATCCATGCCAAATTGTTTGGCATAGACCGAGCATGAACAGTTCTAAGTCTGTTGAAGTTTATCCGACAAGGATATGCCTCGCAGGGGCGGTAAATCTTGCTTGGCTTATCGAAATTCCGCGCCTATCGCGGCGCGTCGCTTCCCTCGCAGCAAAGCTGCTTCGGCGTTCCGTTAAAATCGCAACGCCGTTGCGATTTCTTGACACTCCACGCTTGCTGCGGCTCGCTCAGCTCGCGGGGACGGTTTACTTTCACAAACCGTCCCCTGTGGTGCGCGCTAATATATTTTAAATCCGTCTTTTTATAAGGCGGGATAAGTGTTATAATTGAGAGTGAAATAAAGGGTATTTTTGCGCCTGTTCGCGATTGGCGCAGATAACCTTAATATCAAGGAGGTCATAAAAGCTTATGGTATCCAAAGTAACCATTGACGAGAACCGCTGCAAGGGCTGCGGACTTTGTGTCAGAGCATGTCCCAAAAAGATAATGCAGCTCTCGAAGACCAAGCTCAACGAAAAGGGCTATCATCCCGCCGAGGTGATCGATCAGGGAGCGTGCATCGCCTGCGCAAGCTGTGCGAGAACCTGCCCGGACGCGGTCATTACTGTTGAGAAAGAGTAAGGAGGACAGAAAATGGCAAAGAAACTCATGAAGGGCTGTGAAGCCATCGCCGAAGCCGCCATACAGGCAGGCTGCCGTTTCTTCTTCGGCTATCCCATCACCCCCCAGAACGATATTCCCGAATACATGTCAGCGCGTATGCCCAAGGTTGGCGGATGCTTCCTTCAGGCTGAGAGCGAAGTCGCCGCTATAAACATGGTTTACGGCGCGGCTGCCGCGGGCGCGAGGGTTATGACAAGCTCATCCTCGCCGGGAGTTTCCCTCAAGCAGGAGGGTATCAGCTACATCGCCGGTGCGGAGCTTCCCTGCGTTATCTGCAACATGATGCGCGGCGGCCCCGGTCTGGGCTCCATACAGCCCTCTCAGGGCGACTACTTCCAGGCGACCAAGGGCGGCGGTCACGGTGACTATCACCTCATCGTACTCGCTCCGTCATCCGTTCAGGAAGCGGTCGATCTCATGCACAACGCGTTCGACCTTGCCGACATCTATCGCACTCCCGTCATGCTGCTTGCCGACGGTATCATCGGTCAGATGATGGAGCCCGTCGAGTTCCACGAGCATGAGATGCGTGAGCTTCCCGAAAAGCCCTGGGCAGTCACGGGTTACGATCCCAAGGGCAGCCGCAAGCGCGCCGTCGTCAACTCCCTCTACATCGAGGTCGATGAGCTTCAGGAGATGAATGACAGGCTTCAGGCTCGCTATAAGGATATTCAGCAGAACGAAGTCATGGTCGAGAAGTACAATGTCGAGGGCGCCGAGGTCATACTCTGCGCTTACGGTACTGTCGCCCGTATCTGCAAATCCGCTATCGCTCTCTGCGCCGATAAGGGCGTCAAGGTCGGTCTTGTACGTCCCATCACGGTATGGCCCTTCCCCGAAAAGGAGCTGCGTGAGGTAATGGCTCAGGATTCCGTAAAGCGTGAGATAACCGTTGAGATCTCCGCCGGTCAGATGCACGAGGATGTGCGCCTTGTCATAAACGGCGCGAAGCCCACCGAATTCTACGGCAAGCCCGGCAGCTATACACCCACCGCCGAGGAGATCGCCGAGTACATTTTGAAGACAAGGGAGGCAAAATAATGAATACCGTTTTTAAGAAAACTCCCGTTCTTACGGATACCGTTATGCATTACTGCCCCGGCTGCGGTCACGGTATTGTACACCGCCTCGTAGCTGAGGTCATCGAGGAGCTTGGCATTCAGGACAGGTCGATAGGCTTCGTTCCCGTAGGATGCGCCGTATTCGGTTACAAGTACTTCGATATAGACTGCGTTGAAGCGGCTCACGGCCGCGCTCCCGCCGCCGCAACAGGCTGCAAGCGCGTCAACCCCAACAATGTGGTATTCACATATCAGGGCGACGGCGACCTCGCTTCCATAGGCGCCGCCGAGATCGTTCATGCCGCTCACCGCGGTGAGAAGATCACCACCATATTCATCAACAACGCCATTTACGGCATGACCGGCGGTCAGATGGCTCCCACGACCCTCGTCGGACAGAAGACCACCACAAGCCCCTACGGTCGTGATCCCGAACATTGCGGCAAGCCCCTGCGTATCGCCGAGATGATTGCGACGATCGAGGGCGCAGCCTATGTAGAGCGCGTTTCCGTTGATTCCACACCCAACATTATCAAGGCTAAGGCCGCCATCAAGAAGGCTTTCCAGTGCCAGCTTGACGGCAAGGGCTTCTCCCTTGTTGAAGTCCTCTCCTCCTGCCCCACCAACTGGGGTAAGAGCCCCGCTGAGGCTATGGATTGGATCAAGTCCGATATGATCCCCTATTACCCCCTCGGCGTAAAGAAGGACATCACCACTGTTAAGGAGGACTAATTATGCTTTGGACTAACATTTTCGCAGGCTTTGGCGGTCAGGGCGTTCTGCTCATAGGTCAGCTCCTCGCTTACGCAGGCATGTATGAGGGCAAGAATGTTTCTTGGCTTCCCTCCTACGGCCCCGAAATGCGCGGCGGTACAGCCAACTGCTCCGTCGTCGTATCCGATGAGCCCGTTGCTTCCCCCTGCATCAACATGGCAAACTGCGTTATCGCTATGAACCGTCCCTCCCTCGACAAGTTCGAGCAGAATGTGCTTCCCGGCGGTAAGCTGTTTATCAACAGCTCCATAATCGACAAGAAGGCGACCCGCACCGACATCGACGTATACTATGTTCCCTGCAATGAGATCGCTGATAAGCTCAACAATCCCAAGGTCGGCAACATGGCTATGCTCGGCGCGTACCTTGAGGCGACCAAGGCTGTCGATTCCAAGAGCGTCATCGACGCCCTCCTCTATAAGCTCGGCGAGAAAAAAGCCCACCTCATCCCTCTGAATGAGCAGGCTATCGAGCTCGGCAAGGAGTCCGTCAGGAATCAGGTTAAATAAGAATAATGCTTCTTATATGTATCGGGCAGGTCGCATGACCTGCCCGATGGTTTATAAAGCATTCGGCTAAGCGGTTTTATGAAAAAGAACGATAATGAGCCATCGAAGAATATGCGTATGTCGGGCAGCGGAGGCATTCTTGCCGTTTGCGTTGTCATGTCATTGCTTGCCGCCGCGTTGGTATACATGATGGAAAGCTCATCGGACAGCCCGATGATTCATGTCCTTTCCGCAATATTCATCGCGCCTGCGATACTTTGCGTATATGAAGCCGCGAAGAGATTCAGCATAAGAGTTGAGCTTGGAGAAACCGGCTTTATCTATCATGTTATACCCAAGGGCAGCCGTGCCTATTCCTATTCCGACTGCATCTCGTGGGAGTATGGGAGTATGTTCCCCAAGACATACGTTACGGATCGGCAGGACGCTGGCTCGTCAGGCTGAATATGAAAAACGGAGATTCCATCATCGTTGATAACGTGATGATAAAGGAAGGTCTTGGCTTGAGAATAGGCTGCTATGACGGTCTTCCCGAAGCCAAGCATGAATAGCTCAGCAAATCACAGCACATACAGGTAAATCCCCAGCCATTGCACCACAGCTCCCGCCAGCACGAAGAAATGCCAGATAAAATGGGCGGAGCTTTTGTTTTTGAGCGCGCTGAAGGGTATCATGCCGAGGGTGTATATCAAGCCGCCGCCGAGTATGAAGAAAAACAGCGGCAGATTGTGCGCAATGAAATGGGGAACGAACAGTATTCCGCTCCAGCCCAAGACGAAATAAAGCGTATAATGGAGCCATTTTATCCTTCCGGGGCCGAAAACCGATACGAAAGTAATGCCTGTCGCAATCAAAGCCCATTGAACGATGAAGAATATCCAGCCGTAAGGATAACCCCACATTGAGTCGTTCATATAGATGAGGAACAGGGGCGCGAAAGTACCGCCGATTTGCAGGTATATCGACGAATAATCAAACCGCCTGAAGACCCTTTTGACGGTCGTTCCGCTTCCGAACGAATGATAGAGACAGGAAAACAGCATTTGCAGTATGAAGCATACGCCGTAAACGACGGAGGCGAACAGAGCCGTACCCGTCTTTGCCTTGCCAACCATCAGTATAAGGCA
>CADAGD010000041.1 GCA_902787375.1 uncultured Eubacteriales bacterium | reverse complement strand
TCTTTCCGCGAAAATGGCGGTTCTTGCCCTCGGTCAAGAACCGGTGATTGCTTGATTGCTTTCTTTTGAAGGGTGGACATTTAAAGTTGCAATTTTCAATAGAAAAATTTTTCAAGAAAATGCTTGACGTACAGCTCCTTGTGTGCTATAATGCAACTGTCAACAGAATGTTGTTGGTTCCATTTCCCATAGGGTATTGAAACGACCCCAAGGGGGACTCTCCCACGCACCGTACATCAAGGTTCCATTTCCCATAGGGTATTGAAACGATGCGGACTCCGCCTTCTTTGTAGCAACAGCTAGGTTCCATTTCCCATAGGGTATTGAAACTTCAAGGTTAGCGGCTATGCGCTTATCACGCCAGCCAGGTTCCATTTCCCATAGGGTATTGAAACCCTATTATTCGGGCTTTGCCCTTTATTTTCCCAAGGTTCCATTTCCCATAGGGTATTGAGTTTCGAAAAAAGAGGTTTGCATCATTTTGCAATAAACCTCTTTTTCTTTTCTTCTAATGGCTTTTAATGATTGACTAAAACGGTTTTATTTGCTAAAATCACATCATAGAGCGAAAGGAGCCTTGATATGGAAAGAAGCTATCCCGTTTTCACGGTCACAAAGAAGGCTGAGATGAGCATAAAAAGCGGTCATCCGTGGCTGTATGGAGAGGAAGTAACAGATGTCAGCGGAGAATACGGCAACGGCGATATAGTTGACGTAAGGAGTGCTAAGGGCAGCTATCTGGGTTCGGGCTATGTAAACGATAACAGCAAGATAAGGGTGCGCGTGATTTCCAATAACGCGAACGACAGATTTGATAAGGCGTTCTATCAAAGACAGGTGAAGTATGCTATAGACTATCGCCGTCAGGTCATGGGCGAGGATTTTTCCAACTGCCGTCTGATATTCGGGGAGGCGGACAGGATGCCGGGTTTGACGGTGGACAGATTCGGCGGCATACTTGTCATACAATCGTTATGCCTCGGAACAGATATGCGCAAGCATGTAATAATACCGCTCATTGTCGATTATTTGAGGGAGCTGGGGGAGAGTATAGACGCTGTTTTCGAGAGGAATGATGTTGCAATACGCGAGCTTGAGGGCATGGAGCAGTACAAGGCTTTTTATGATATGCCGGGGCTGAAAAGCGATCTTGACGGACATGTTGAGATAAACGAAAACGGAATAAGATATGATGTTGACTATATAAACGGGCAGAAAACAGGCTTCTTTCTCGACCAGAAATACAACCGCCTTGCCGTAAAAAAGCTTGCTAAGGGAAGAAATGTGCTTGACTGCTTTACACACACGGGCGCGTTTGCGCTCAATGCCGCACTCGGTGGGGCAGAAAGCGTTACTGCGGTCGATATTTCGGCGTCGGCTATAGAGCTTGCGAAGGCAAATGCCGCGAGAAACGGCATCAATATGGATTTCATAACTGCGGACGTATTCGACCTTTTGACAGAGCTTGCGGCGAAAAAGTCGAGGGACTATGATTTTATAATACTCGATCCGCCTGCCTTTACAAAATCGGGAGCTACGGCAAAGAATGCCTATAGGGGATATAAGGAGATAAACATGAAGGCGATGTCCCTGCTTCCGAGGGGCGGGTATCTTGCCACCTGCTCCTGCTCGCATTTCATGTATGACGACATGTTCCGCAGTATGCTCAATGAGGCGGCAAGGGATGTGAATGTAACTCTCAGAAGGATAGAGGCGCGCCAGCAAGCGCCCGATCATCCCGTGCTTACGACCGTGCGCGAAACGGAGTACCTGAAATTCTATCTGTTCCAGGTGGTCTGATTTACCTCTGAAAATACAGAAACCCGCCGCGAAGCTGCCGCGACGGGTTTTTCATTATTAGCATATTATCCTATCATACCGCTTATGAATATCTCGATCCCTATGGCAATGAGTATTACTCCGCCGAGTACGGACGCCTTCCACGCAAGCCTTGTTCCGACCTTCTTGCCGAGCACAAGACCTATCATACATATGATGAATGTGACGGCGGCTATGAGCAGAGCGCATACGATGGCATGAAGCACATCGTACTCGGCGATAGTAAAGCCCACAGACAGCGCGTCGATGGATGTGGCAATGCCCTGCACCAGCAGCCCACCTATGCCGACAGCGGGTTTTTCCTCAAGATTATCACGGTTATGTATGCCTTCATACAGCATCTTGCCTCCGATTACGGAAAGCATTATCAATGCCGCCCATGGGATATACTTTTCAAGTACGCCGAAAAAGTTGACCGCCGCCATGACGATAAACCATCCGAGCATCGGCATCAAAGCCTGAAATCCCGCGAATACTCCGGCAATACCGCACATCCGCGGAGCTTTCATACCCGGCTCATTCAGACCGTTTGCAAGCGATACGGAAAAGGCGTCCATGGCAAGTCCTACGCCGAGAAGCATACTTTGAAGAAAAAAAACAGCAGTCCAATCCATATTAAATACCTTCTTAATTATTTTTACCGTCAGGGAAAACCCATTTGCGCTGCAAGACAAAGTTTACAGGATACAAAACCAACTGCACAATGGGCTGTGCCAGCCAAAGTCCAAGCCCGCATTGACAGGTCAGAAGGCTTATAAGCAGATAGTTGGCTGACAGAAGCAATACAAGCAGCAGATAATACTTTACGAGCGATATTCTGCTCGCTGAATGAAAAACCAATCTGCGGTTCAAGAGATAGTTGCAGAACGAGCTGACGAGCCTTGCTGTGACAAGCGCGATCAAATGAATGTCCGCATTGAAGCCCAATATCGGCAGAAAGCTCCTGCTGGCTTCCGTATGGATGGCGAACGGGAGTCCTTTCATTATTGCCGAAAGCGACAGCAGTATCGAATAGTCAATAAGGAAGCATCCGAAGGATGAAAGCATGAATCGCAGAATCATGCTGTATACCTGCCATGAATCCCGTATCAGCTTGAACGCTCCGCGTCTGTATGTTCCGTCCGAGTTGCAAAAAGGAACCTCTGTAATCTCTATATGATTGTTTACGGCATATAGAAGTTCATACACATCATAATCGTCGCCGTCGCCGACAGTATCGAAGATTGCACGCGGAACTTCCGGAGGCAGTACCGTGATTTCGGGAAACAGACATCCGATATGCGTGCCTGATGTCACCGCGAAAAGCAGCCTTGTAAGCCTATGGGCGGTTGATTGTTCCGCTGCCGACTTATCAATCCCCATGACAATGCCGCTTTGCGACTTTAGCCATGTATCCATTACCTTCCTGGCGTGCTGTACAGAACAGTTGTCATTGATTATCATTACGCCATTCCGCTCGTTCGCATCAATTATATGTTTGAAGGCGGATTTTATAGCCCTTCCGCGCTTTACGGGCTTCTCAAAGCGCAGTATTGAAATCCTGTCAGATGGTAAACTCGCAAAATTCAAGCCGCATTCACTCCCGTTATCGACAATTAAAAAGCGGGAATCCGCGAAAGACAGCCCGCTTATGAGATTTTCAAGCCTTTGAGGAAAACTCCCGGTAATGATTATGATAAACATTGTGATGCAAAGCCGAAATTACGGAGTTATCTCATTAATCCCGGCAAGCGTTTCGGACGCCTGCGAGTTGAGTTTTGTAAAGTAGTACGTCAATACATCCTCGATAGCACCTGCGGAGGATGAGCCGGACAGACCGTTTGGCACACAGACGACTATAGCTATATCGGGATCGGTGTTGGGAGCGAACGCGACGAACCAGCTTGTGTTCTGAACGTCTATCGTGATTCCGCCAACCTGAGCCGAACCCGTTTTTCCGCTTGTAAGCTCAAGGTATCCGAGGTCGGCATATTCCTTACTGAATGCCGTACCCGCCGTACCGCCGTCCTCAGGTGAAACAACGCCCTTCATTCCCTGACGGATCGCCTCCCAGTATGATTCGGGAGCGTCTATCTTATTGAATACAGTCGGAGAAGTCTGCATCTTAATATCGCCGTCCGGAGAAATGACGGAGCTTACAATATGCGCGTCATAGACCGTACCGCTGTTTGCTATGGCAGCAGCATATCTTGCCGCCTCAATGGGCGTAACAAGCATTATACCCTGACCTATGCCTGTACGAATCGTATAGGATGCTTTCCATTGCAGCTCTGTGAGCATGGAGGTTATTTCCCTGTCCCAGCCCTGAGCCCTTGAAATTCCGTCGGGAATGCCGAGATGCTTTGAGAGTATCTGACGAACCTCAGAACCCTTTCCTTTCAAAGTGCCGTCCTGCAATTCAAGCAGCTCCTGTGAACATTTTGAAACTGCTTCCTCATCTATTTCGACTCCTCGCATGTTTTGGTAGCCGCGAAGAAGTCGGCAAAGACTGCGGTAAACAAGGAGGGGGAGAGAGGTGTCCTGATTGTTATATGCGCGTGTATTGTCATACATTGCCGACTGTCCGCCGACAATGCCCTTGGTTTCACCTGTAAGCTCAATATTTGTCTTGGACATAAAGCCGAGCTTTTCAGCCCATGAAACGAGCTTATCAATTCCAAGACGATATGAGACCTCATAGAAATAGTAGTTGCATGAGTTGGTAAGGGCAAGCTTTATGTCCTGATCCTGATGCTTGGCGGGATTGGACGTCCAGCATTTTGCCTTTGTATCGACCTCTTTGCCCGTTTCTTCATCAATGTATATGTACGGAGATTTATCGCTTATGGTTTCCTCAAGACCTACCACGCCCTCCATAAGACCGGCAAGTCCCGTGCACATTTTGAATATCGAGCCAGGGGCGAGCTTCATCGAGATGGCTTTGTTTCTTGCGGGGGTGGTTCTGTCGGCATAGTCGTTGTTGTCATTGGGATCACCGTACAGATAGAGAGCCTGTTCGTCCGTCAAGCCCTGTATGAACCAGTTGGGATCATAACTGGGGTAGCTTGCCATAGCCCTGACTTCGCCCGTGTTAACGTCCATGACGATTATAGCTCCGGTCTCGGCAAGTGAGATTTCATCGTATTTGGCGTATTCCTCGGCAGGTATGCCGTCGCCGTTGGGATAAATCTTCTTCTGCTCTTTTTCATTTATGTGGGATATGATGCTTTGAAGCGCCTGCTCCGCCACGACCTGCATGGAAAGATCCATGGTCAGCGTCACATTGTCGCCATCGGTGGGAGGATTGACGTCTATGGTGTTTATAATTGCGCCGCTTGAATTGACCTCAAGCTTTATATAGCCCTGATGCTCCGTGGTTGCGCCTGTAAGGTATTCCTCCATGGTGGCTTCAATACCCGAAACGCCGATATAATCATCATAGTTGTAGCCCTTTGCGGTAAGCTCCTCGGCGTTCTCGGCACTCATCCGGCTATCTCGCCATATGGATAATGCCTTATGGTGCTTTGGGAGGTTTGAAGCCCCGGAAGCTCGTCCGCCATCATCTCTATCTGAGCTACAACATCAAGAGTTACATTATACGCTATCGTTACAGGCATATAGGAACGATAGTTGTTTAAAAGAACCTCTTGACGGATGGATATTATCTTTCTTGCGTCCTCAAATGAAAGCTCTTCGGGTATGTACCACTTGCTGCGAAGCTGCAAATACGCATCCTCCGCCTTTATCCATGTGGACATATCGTCCTTATCCTTCATATTAAAGCCCATGACATTGCAGAAGTTTTTATACCTTGCTTTCACAAATGTTTCACTTGTAACGCCGAAGTCGTAATATATCTCGCCTTGATCGTTCATGCAGATATAGGAGGTGTCGATGACGCTGCATCCGCCGTCTTCGATTATTTTGATGGCTTTTATAAGCGCCTCGGTATAAACGGCACTGTAATAGTCGTTTCGGTTGTTCGCGTCACGAAAGAACTCGACATTGAAGCAGGTCTCGTCATACGCAAGAACAAGCCCGTTTCTGTCGAGTATATCGCCGCGTTTGCCCTTTGTTATGACGGTTCTTGTTGAAAGTGCGCCGGCTTCCTCGGCAAGCGAGGCTCCGTCGGCTATGGTTACGCGGAAAAGCTGATAGATAAGAGTACCCATCATTGCGATAAGGAGAACGGAAATTATTATTAGCCTTGATAAGGGCTTTTTTGCGACATCGTTATTCTTCATTCAAGCCTCAGTCATAAAACAGTTTTTCAATCGAGGTCAATGGCTTCCTTGCGCCAGAGGGGATGGAACAGATGGCGCTTGAGGATTATGTGTATAAGCGCACAGAACGCTGCCGTTACCAGCGTTGAAGGAATTATGTAGGAAACCAATGTAACAAAATACGGCGGACGCGCACCGGCGATTTTGGCAATAATAAGAAATACATGCTCTTTTACGAAAAAGCTTACCGCGGCTGTGGCGGCGGGAATGATTATGTTGTCGGCGTAGAACTTGCGATAGAAAAAACCGCCGGCAAGACCTGAGAGCATATATATGAGCGCGGTTGGCCCCACAAGCTTGTTGAAAAAAATGTCGGTTATGAGTCCGAGTATAAGTCCTGTGGAAGCCGCGGGCATCGGTCCTGTCAACACTCCGAATGAAACGGTTACTATCAGGGTTATGTCCGGACGAATGCCCAGTACATTGAACATATTGAAGAATACATTGTCCAGATAGAACGAGATTATCGCCACAAGGACAAAGAGCCATTTACGCATCAGGATTCACCCCCGGAGCTTTTTATGACCATTACCTCTTCAATATGCAGAAAGTCAACGGATGGGGATACAATGGCGTTTATACCTGAGGAGTCTTTATCCATCATGACCTCCTCGACAGCGCCAAGACGTATGCCCTTGGGGTATATGCCGCCTATGCCGCTCGTCATTATGACGTCGCCGGGTACAAGATCGGTTCTGTCCGTGGGAAGATAATAAAGCTCAAGCTTGCTGTTGGCTGATGATGTGCTGAAAACGCCCCTGACCATACAGTTGTCACGAGTTCGTTCAACGGTGACAGCTACATTTACGGAGGAGTCGATTATAGCCGTGACCTTGCACCAGTTAACTCCGACATCGGTGACCTTGCCTACAAGACCGTCGCCGCATATGACGGGCATATCGACCTCTATTCCCTGATTGCGTCCGACGTCAAGCGTCATTATGTTGAACCATACTCCGTTCGAGCGCGCTATGACCTTTGATGTGACATATTCAAGATTTCCGAATGAGCCCGCGTAGTTCAGCATCGAGCGCAGGCGTTCATTCTCCTTTTGAAGCTCGGAATAGTCGAGCTTTTCCTGCTCATACATGGCAAGCTCCTGCTTGAGCTTTGCGTTTTCAAGATCAGCGTCAGTTGTGTTGAACAGATTGCTGAAAAAATCGGATATGCTGTTTGAGGCTTTGAAAGCAAATGTCTGTATGGGACGGACTATTGCGCCCACCGTGCTTTCGAGCCATGGTATAGTGCGTGAGCTTGCGGAAAAAAACGCAAGGAACAAAAGCAGTACGACTGCGATCACGGTTATGAGTATGGGCTTGTTATTGAAGAGCTTCTTCAATTTAAAAACCTCCGATGGACAAATCTCTACAACTACATTATAACCGTTAATCATCGTTTTTGCAAGGGTGTTTGAAGGACAGTTTTACTTCGTTTTTTGATAAAACAAGGTAAATAGCTGTTGAAAAAACAGCGATGTTATCTTATAATGGAATCAAAACGGGAGGCGGCTTATGGATAAGTACATTCTTGCGCTCGATCAGGGAACCACAAGCTCAAGGGCGATAATATTCGATTGCCGAGGGCGCGTGCATTCGAGTGCGCAAAAGGAGTTTAAGCAGTACTACCCTTCCGACGGTTGGGTCGAGCATGATCCCTTTCGGATATTGGAAAGTCAAGGACTTGCTGTCGCGGATGCAATGAGAAGCGGAGGCTTAAAAGCATCCGATATAGCGGCAATAGGTATAACGAATCAGCGTGAAACAACCGTTGTCTGGGACAGAAAAACAGGCGAGCCGATTTATAATGCCATAGTGTGGCAATGCAGAAGAACGGCTGATATTTGTGAAGATCTGAAGGCACGGGGACTTTCGGATTATGTCAACGAACATACCGGACTGATAATAGACGCTTATTTTTCAGCCACGAAGATCAAATGGATACTCGATAATGTGCCGGGCGCGAGACAGAGAGCGGAAAACGGCGAGCTTCTTTTCGGAACAATCGACACATGGCTCATATGGAATCTTACCGGAGGAAAGGTTCATGCAACCGATTATTCAAATGCCTCACGAACCATGCTCTATGATATAGACAGGCTGTGCTGGGATGAGCGTATGCTTGAGGAGCTTGGGATACCTCACTCCATGCTTCCGGAGGTAAGACCTTCATCGGGGAATTTCGGCACCGTTGCCGCAGGCATCCACGGCTTTGAAAGCATTGCGGGAGCTGCAATAGCGGGTGCTGCCGGAGATCAGCAGGCGGCAATGTTCGGTCAGGGCTGTTTCTCAAAGGGAATGGCAAAGAATACATACGGAACAGGCTGCTTCCTCATGCTGAATACGGGCGATACCTCAATGCGCAGCCGCAGCGGACTCGTATCGACAATAGCATGGGGTATTGGGGATGAAGTACAGTATGCGCTTGAAGGCAGCGTATTCAATGCGGGCAGCGTCATAAAATGGATGCGCGATGAATTGGGTCTTATAAAGACATCGGCGGATATAAATACTCTTGCTTCATCGGTAAGGGATTCGGGAGGCGTATTGCTTGTACCCGCATTTACGGGGCTTGGCGCACCTTACTGGGATATGTACGCAAGAGGTACTATGCTCGGCATTACGCGCGGCACGACTTCGGCTCATATCGCAAGGGCGGTTCTTGATTCCATAGCGTTTCAGGTAAAGGACATGGTTTCTGCTATGGAGGAGGATGTCGGCTTTAGATTCAGCGAACTCAGGGCGGACGGCGGTGCTTCGGCATCGGACATACTCATGCAGACACAATCCGACTTGCTCGGAATATGTATAAACCGTCCGTCAAATACGGAAACCACCGCTCTTGGAGCGGCGTATATGGCAGGACTTCATGTCGGATTTTGGGAAAGCATTGAGGTCATAGAGAGCAATCGCGTTGTCGAACGCGAATTCAGACCCCAAATAGACAGTTCACAGCGAGAATACCGTTATGCTCAATGGAAAAGAGCGGTTGAACGCTCCTTGCGCTGGGCTGACGATAGCTATAAACAATAATAAACATGTCCAATCATGGACGGAATGGAGATTACAATGGAAACAAGACCTTATGTATCATGGCAGCAGATAGGAGACTTTATGCGTGCGGCGTTTGAAGCGTGCGGCATTCCGAAGGACGACGCCGAGATTTGCGCCGATGTTCTTATGGAGAGCGACAGACGCGGAATAGAAAGCCATGGATGCAATAGATTTAAACCCATATATATAGACCGTATACGCGCCGGCATACTGAACCCGGTGACAGAGATTGAAGTCCTGCGTGAAACGCCGACCACAATGGTAACGGACGCGCATGACGGAATGGGAATGGTCGCGTCATATCACATGATGCAGAGCCTCCTGAAAAAGGCAAAGATGTACGGCCTTGCCATGGGCGCGATAAGAAACTCATCCCATTACGGAATTGCGGGCTATTGGGCGACAATGGCAAGCAAAGAGGGTATGATAGGCATGACGGGAACCAATGCAAGGCCGAGTATTGCTCCCACATTCGGCGTTGAAAACATGCTCGGAACGAATCCGCTTACAATAGCGCTTCCGACGGATGAGGAATTCCCGTTCGTAATTGACTGCGCAACATCCATAACTCAGCGCGGCAAAATAGAGTATTTTGCAAGAAACGGCAAGGATACTCCGGCGGGCATGGTCATAGGCAAGAACGGCGAAGCATTGACCGACAGCGAGCAGATACTCATTGATCTCACCGAAGGCAACGCCGCGCTGGCTCCTCTCGGCGGAATAAACGACGATCTTGCCGGATACAAGGGCTATGGATACGCAACGGTAGTCGAGGTGCTTTCAGCCGCGCTTCAGGGGGGAAGCTTCCTCAAGATGCTCACGGGATATGATAAGGACGGCAACAGACAGCCCTATCATCTCGGACATTGGTTCCTTGTAATAGACCCCGACGCTTTCATGGGTCAGGAAACATTTAAAAAGACCTGTGGCGACATACTCCGTGAGCTGCGCGCTTCCCAGAAGGCTCCGGGCAGGGATCGCATCTATACGGCGGGCGAGAAGGAGTACCTCGTGTGGCTCGATCGCAAGGATAAGGGCGTTCCCGTAGGCGAGGGAGTTCAGAAGGATCTCACAACTGTACGCGATTGGTATAAGCTTCCGTTTAAATTTGATTTTGAAAAATAAAAAACATAAGGAGAATGTTATGGATTACGCAAAGGAATCGCTGAAACTTCACGGTCAGTGGAAGGGCAAAATCGAGGTCAAGTCAACAGTTCCCGTAGAGACAAAGGAGGATCTTTCGCTGGCTTACACGCCGGGCGTAGCACAGCCGTGCCTTGAGATACAGAAGGATGTTTCCAAAAGCTATGAGCTGACAAGGAGGCATAATCTCTGCCTCGTCGTTACGGACGGAACCGCTGTGCTTGGACTTGGCGACATCGGCCCCGAAGCCGGTATGCCCGTAATGGAAGGAAAATGCGTTCTGTTTAAATCCTTTGGCGATGTTGACGCCTTCCCGCTTTGCATAAAGAGCAAGGATGTTGACGAGATAGTCAATACAATATACCTTATATCCGGCAGCTTCGGAGGCGTCAATCTTGAGGACATCGCCGCTCCGAGGTGCTTTGAGATAGAGCGCAAGCTCAAGGAGAAATGCGATATTCCCATATTCCACGACGATCAGCATGGAACGGCTGTTATAACCCTTGCGGGCCTTATGAATGCGGCGAAGGTCGTAAATAAGAGCTTTGACTCGCTTAAAGTCGTTATAAACGGCGCGGGAGCGGCGTCGATAGCCATTTGCAGATTGCTGCTTTCCTCCGGAATAAAGGATATAACGCTCTGCGATCGCACGGGTATAATCTATGAGGGACGTGAAAAGGGCATGAACTCCATCAAGGAGGAGATGTCCCGCGTTACGAACCTCGGCAAAAAACAGGGAAGCCTTGCCGACGCGCTCAAAGGAGCAGATGTTTTCATAGGCGTTTCGGCTCCCAATACCGTCACGGTCGATATGGTAAGGTCGATGGCGAAGGACGCCATAGTGTTTGCCTGCGCGAATCCGACACCGGAGATATTCCCCGACGACGCCAAGGCCGGCGGAGCTAAGGTCGTCGCTACAGGCAGGAGCGATTTTCCCAATCAGATAAACAATGTGCTTGCTTTCCCCGGAATATTCAGAGGCACATTTGACGTCAGAGCTTCCGATATAAACGATGAAATGAAGATTGCCGCAGCTCATGCTCTGGCAGGACTCATATCCGACGAGGAGCTTTCTCCCGACTACATAATCCCGATGGCGTTTGATAAGAGGGTTGGCAAGACCGTTGCCGCCGCAGTTGCGGAAGCCGCAAGAAAGAGCGGGGTTGCCCGTATCTGACGTTGGTATTGCGTAAAGCTTGATATGTCGTTATTCGACAGGCACGGTGTATACTTGAATGTACCGTGCCTGTTTTTTGATGCGTGATTGATGCATTACACTTTCCGTGACGGATATTTTGGCGCAAATTAAACGACAATATGGCTCATAAAGCCTTGAAAAAAACATGGGCTCATTGTATAATTGGTATCAGGATTAATATGGCGGCTTGGCTGCCTTAAAAAGTTGAACGGAGGGTATATCTAAAATGGAAAGTATAGACCGTCTTGCGATCACATCAATGAGAATGTTATCCGTGGACGCCATTCAGAAAGCAAAGAGCGGACATCCCGGTCTTGCCATCGGTTCCGCGCCAATGGCATATACGCTTTGGAAAAGCATGCGCCATGACCCAAAGCATCCCGAATGGCTTGGACGTGATCGCTTTATTTTAAGCGCGGGACACGCTTCAATGCTTCTGTATTCGCTCATGCATATATTCGGCTACCCTGTAACAATGGATGATATAAAGGAGTTCCGTCAGCTTGGCTCCAAGACGGCAGGACATCCCGAATACGGAAACATACCCGGAATAGAGGCGACCACAGGCCCTCTGGGACAGGGCTTTGCTATGGCGGTCGGCATGGCTGCCGCTGAAAGGCATATGGCGGCAAGATTCAACAGGGACGGTTTTAATGTAATAAGCAATCATACTTATACGCTTATGGGCGATGGATGTATGATGGAGGGCGTGGTGTCGGAGGCGGCTTCGCTTGCGGGTACTCTTGGTCTTGGACGCCTGATAGCTCTCTATGATTCCAACCGCATTACCATTGAAGGCTCCACAGACCTTGCGTTCTCCGAGGATGTAGCAAAGCGTTTTGAGGCTTACGGCTGGCAGGTAATAAAGGTCGCATCCGGCGAGGATACCGAAGCGGTAGAGAGGGCGATTGATGAAGCGAAGGCGGACGAAAAGCATCCGTCCCTCATTATCGTCAGCACAAACATAGCCGAGGGTACGCCCAAGCAGGGTTCGGCGTCAAGTCACGGCTCGCCCCTTGGTGAGGAAAACATATCCATTTATAAGAAGTCGCTCGGATGGGAGTATCCCGATTTCACGGTTCCCGAAGAGGTATATGCCCATATGGACAAGCTGCAAAAGGGCTTTACCGCCATGTATGATGAGTACGACGCAATGATGAAGGACTATAAGGAGGCATATCCTGACCTTTATGCTCAGCTTATGGATTGGCAGGAGGGCAAGCTTCCCCAATTGGATGACGCATTGTGGGAGTTTGACGACAGCGCAAAGCTTGCCACAAGAAAATGTTCCGAGATGATGCTTACAAGGCTCACCGAAAGGATACCCAATCTCATTGGCGGCTCGGCAGACCTCGGCCCCTCAAACCTTACATACATGAAGGCTTTTGAGGATTTCTCAAAGGATAATTACGCGGGACGCAATTTCCATTTCGGAATCCGTGAGTTTGCCATGGGAGCCATATCGAACGGAATGGCTCTGTATGGAGGACTGCGTCCATACTGCGCAACATTCCTCGTATTTGTCGATTATCTGAAGCCTGCGCTCAGACTGTCGGCTCTCATGGGGCTTAATGTGATATATGTTATGACTCATGATTCGATCGGAGTTGGCGAGGACGGGCCCACGCATCAGCCGATAGAGCAGCTTGATATGCTCAGGGCAACTCCCAATACATACGTCTATCGTCCTGCTGACGGAAGGGAAACTGCGGCATGTTATATAGCGTCGCTTTCAAAGCATGCACCCGCCGTGATGGCACTCTCAAGGCAGAACCTTCCCCAGATAAAGGGTACGGGTAAGGATGCCATGAGGGGCGGCTATATACTGCGTGATTGCGAAGGAACTGCTGATATGATACTTATGGCGTCGGGTTCGGAGGTCGAAACCGTTCTTGCCGCTGCCGATACGCTTGAAAAATGCGGCGTTAAAACGCGCGTCGTATCCATGCCCTGCATGGAGCTGTTTGATGAGCAGCCCGAAGAGTACCGCGAGCTTGTGCTTCCCAAGGCTTGCAGACGCCGCGTTGCGTGCGAAGCACTTGGCGGACAGGCATGGTATAAGTATGTGGGACTTGATGGTATAATAGTTTCAATGAAGGGCTTTGGCGCATCCGCTCCCGCGGGCAAGCTCTTTGAAAAGTTCGGGATCAATGCCGACACGGTCGCTGAGGCGGCAAAATCATTGATGAAATAAAAAACATACCGAGCCGAAGCCCACGCCGAATAAAGCTTTCGGCGTGGACGAACGGCTGAGGAAGAAAAACAAAAAGAGTGTAAGGAAGTAAAAAATGGCGTTTCCAAGGGAACTGATACGAAATTTCAGCATAATAGCGCATATAGATCACGGCAAGTCAACCCTTGCCGACAGGCTTATGCAGCTTACCAAAACTGTTGCGGAAAGGGATATGGAAGAACAGCTTCTGGACTCCATGGACATTGAGAGGGAGAGAGGCATTACAATAAAATCAACCGCCGTGCGCATGTTCTATACCGCAAAGGACGGCAATACATATATGCTCAATCTTATTGACACTCCCGGTCATGTCGATTTCACATATGAGGTCAGCCGTGCGCTTGCGGCCTGCGAGGGGGCTGTACTTGTTGTTGACGCTACACAGGGTATTGAGGCACAGACGCTCGCCAATGTATATCTGGCTCTCGATAATGATTTGGAGATAATACCGGTTATCAACAAGATAGATCTCGCGTCAGCCGATCCTGAGAACGCTATTCGTGAGATAGAGGATATAATAGGTTTGCCTGCCGAGGATGCTCCGCTTATTTCAGCCAAGACGGGATTGAATGTAGAGGATGTTCTGGAGCGTATAGTGAGCGATATTCCCGCTCCCAAGGGCGACGCCGATGCTCCGCTGAAAGCACTTATATTTGACAGTCTGTATGATAACTATAAGGGCGCGCTGAGTTATGTGCGAATAGTCGAGGGAACGGTAAAGCCCGGCGATCGCATACGGTTCATGCACAGCGGCAATGAGTTCGATGTGACCGAGGTGGGAATATTCAATCCGCGCTGGCAGCCGGTAAAGGAGCTTACAGCAGGTGAGGTAGGATATATTTCTGCTTCAATAAAGTCGGTTGCCGAAACAAAGGTGGGCGATACCATAACGCTTGCCGATAACCCCGCCAAGGAGCCGCTGCATGGCTATAAGCAGGCAAATCCGATGGTTTTCTGCGGAATATACCCCGCTGACGGAGCGGATTATGAAGCACTCAAGGAGGCTCTCGATAAGCTTGTTCTGAATGACGCCTCCATATCATATGAGCCTGAAACAAGTCAGGCGTTGGGATATGGGTTCCGCTGCGGATTCCTGGGGCTTCTGCACATGGAGATAGCCGAGGAACGTCTTGAGCGCGAGTTCGATCTTGATCTTGTCACAACGGCACCGTCGGTCATATATCGTGTTGTAATGCTCGACGGTTCGGTTCGCATGATAGACAACCCGTCAAATCTTCCTTCTCCAATGGAGATTCAGAAGATGGAGGAGCCCATGGTCATGGCGCATATAATGACGCCTCCGGAGTATGTCGGTTCCATAATGGAGCTGTGCCAGGAAAAGAGGGGCTTCTTCATAGATATGACATATCTTGAGGAAAATCGAGTAAAGCTGACATACCGTATGCCACTGAACGAGATAATATTCGATTTCTTTGACGGACTCAAGAGCCGCAGCCGTGGTTACGCCTCATTCGACTATGAGCTTGGAGAGTATGAGGAGAGTGATCTTGTCAAGCTTGATTTTCTGCTTAACGGCGATATGTGCGATGCGCTGTCAACGATAGTCCACCGCGATAAGGCGTACGCCAAGGGACGCGCCGTGGCTGAGAAGCTTCAGGAGGTAATCCCCAGACAGCAGTTTGAGATACCGATACAGGCGGCGATTGGCGGAAAGATAATAGCGCGTGAAACGGTAAGAGCGGTTCGCAAGGACGTTCTCGCCAAATGCTACGGCGGTGATATAACCCGTAAGAAGAAGCTCCTTGAAAAGCAGAAGGAGGGTAAGAAGCGCATGAGACAGGTTGGAACGGTAGCAGTACCTTCCGACGCGTTTATGAGCGTGCTTCGCATAAACTGATGACAGGGCTGTATATACACATACCTTTTTGCAAAAGCAAATGCAAGTATTGCGATTTTGTCAGCTTCCCCGAATATGAGAGGGAGGACATCTATTTTGTCGCACTCATATCCGAGATAAGACGGTATGCTCCGCTTATGAAGGACAGGAGGTTTGGAACAGTATTCATTGGCGGAGGTACGCCTACATCTCTGAAAAGCGGAAGGATTAAGGCTTTGATGGATGAGGTCAGAAAGTGTTTCGACATTGATGAAAACGCCGAGATAACATGTGAGGCCAATCCCGAATCCGCCACGGAGGAAAAGCTCATGGAGCTGATTGAGGCGGGCATAAACAGGTTATCCATCGGAATGCAGAGCGCGTCCGACTCAATACTGAAAACAATAGGCAGGATACATACAAGGGCTGACTTTATAAAATCCGTGGAGAACGCGAGGACTGTGGGATTTAAAAACATAAACGCCGACATAATGCACGGACTTCCGACACAGACTCAAAAGGATTATGTATCCGCGTTGGAGCTTGCCGCGGAGCTTGATTTGCCCCATATTTCATCATACTCTCTGATACTTGAGGAGGGAACACCCCTTTGGGAATCGGTGAGCAATGGCGCAATGGAGCTCCCGGATGCCGATGAAACCGCCGACATGGAGGATGCGGGCTTCATATTCCTCAATGAAAAGGGATATACTCGCTATGAAATAAGCAATTTTTCAAAGCCCGGCTTTGAATGCAGACATAACATCAATTACTGGGATAACGGCGAATAT
This sequence comes from uncultured Eubacteriales bacterium, assembly GCA_902787375.1. GTDB lineage: Bacteria > Bacillota > Clostridia > Christensenellales > CAG-138 > UBA3857. The sequence goes on along the minus strand of CADAGD010000041.1, from coordinate 2,160 downwards.
CTTGGCGTCGGGCTCAATTCCCACTCGGCACTAAGCTTGAAGGGCGATTGGACAAGGTTCAGAAATACCGATAATCTGAGCGAGTATATTTCCGAACTGGGCGAGGGGAAACTGCCCGTGAGGGACACAAGACGAATAGAGCCGGATGAGGAGATGTTTGAAACAATAATGCTCGGACTTCGAAAATGCAGCGGAATATCAAGAGCTGAATTTCAAAAGAGGTTTGGTGCGGATATGGCTGTACTATATGCGCCGGCGATTGCCGAGCTTGAGCTTGACGGCATGATAGAGGTGACGGAGGACAGCATATATCTTAATAACAGGGGATTGGATTTCCAGAATGAGGCGCTTCTGAAATTCATGGAGCAATGAAAGCGGGATAATATTATGAAAAAGGGAGTTATCTTTGACCTCGACGGTACCCTGTGGGATTCATCGTATCAGGTAGGCATAGCGTGGAACGATGTTTTCAAAAGAAACGGAGTCGATATTGAGCTGACGCCTGAGCGTATGTCGGTTATGATGGGAAGAACCGTGCCGGAGATAGGGGAGGTGCTGCTTCCCCATATTCCGATAGGCAGGCGCATGGAGATACTCCGGCAATGCTGTGAGGAGGAAAACCGTCGGCTGAATCTTTACGGCGGCGAGCTTTATGACGGTGTTCCGGAAGTGCTTGAGCAACTGTCAAAAGAATATGATTTGTTTATCGTTTCCAACTGCGAGGATGGCTACATGGAAAGCTTCATGAACTATCATGGCACAGCAGGATTTATAAAGGATACGGAGTGTATCGGACGAACAGGACTTGATAAGCGTGATAATATCGCACTTATAGCCAAGCGCAATGGGCTTGAGAAAGCCGTCTATGTAGGCGATACCGAGAGGGATATGCACGCGGCGCATGGCGCGGGACTGCCGTTTATACATGCTTCATATGGCTTTGGCAAAGGCTTTGATTCAGAGTATACTATTGGCGGATTCAAGGAGCTGCCCAGGCTTCTTGTCGAATTAATGGAGGGATGATATGCGGTGTATGTGTCGTAAATGCGGAACATATATGGTGCAGGCTGATGATGAAAAGCTTGGGTGCATTTGCCCGGAATGCTTCAACAGATGCAATGATTGTCTTGGAACCAATTCCGTAATAAGCCGCGAGGAGCTTGCCAAGTTGAAAGAGAATCCGAACCTTGTTGCGCTGTTTATGGCGGGACGAGAGGATGACGAGTAAAGCATTTAAGCCGAAAAATTTGTTTGTATGTGTTGTTTTTTCGGAATTATTTAAACGTCTGACGTTTGCAACACATTTACAAGACGTTTTTTGATTCTATTTTGGTTTTTTGCGAATAATATTAAATGCCTGCAATCAATATTTAAAGTGGGGGTATTGCAATGAATGAAGCATTAAACAGTATAAGACTGTCAGGACGCATATTCTCGTCCCCTGTCTATGACCATACAATTTTCGGCGAGGCATTTTATAAGTTGGAGGTGTCAGCTTCGAGACTCTCAGGAACGGAGGATATACTTCCGGTAACAATTTCCGAAAGACTGCTTGTAGGACTTGAGAATGGTATAGCCGAGGTTGGCAATGGCATCGAGATTTCCGGGCAGATACGTTCGTATAATCAGAGAACTGAAACAGGTTCAAGGCTGATAATTACGGTCTTTGCGAGGGAAGTGTATTTCTTTGGCAGCGATGAGATGGATGATTTCCGATACTTTAATGAAACAGAGCTGATAGGGCATATCTGTAAGCCGGTAACATATCGTACCACCCCTTTTTCAAGGGAGATAGCTGATATACTTATTGCTGTTAACAGAAGGTATGGCAAAAGCGATTATCTTCCCTGTATAGCATGGGGCAGAAACGCAAGGTTTGCAAGTGAGCTTACGATAGGTGATTATGTTCTTGTCAGGGGACGTATGCAGTCCAGAATCTACCAAAAGGATTTGGGAAACGGCGTCATAGAGGACAGAATAGCATACGAGATAAGCTGCTCATCCATAGAAAAGAAGGGCTTTGCAACGGCAGGGGAACAATGCGAGATAAAGCCTCTGTTATAGTAGACAATGATTAATTAACGTCTTGGGAATGAGCCGAATTAAAGCATATAGCTTTCAATCGATTTTTGCTGTTCTACCCTGCCGTTTTTCAAAAAA
>CADAGD010000040.1 GCA_902787375.1 uncultured Eubacteriales bacterium | reverse complement strand
GATCCCTATTGACTTGCCGAATAACTCCGGTATCCCTTTGATTAGTGTTTCCATGTGGTTGAGTATACCACATTTTTTACGATTTTGGGAGTAGAGCCAATAAAAAAGGACAGGCTTTATTTCTCTGCCCATCCTTGCGCGTAAATTTATTCGAGCGGAAGCTTATCGCCATAATAGAGCTTGACGGCGGTGCGAACCTGCTCTGTCAGGTCGGTGAGATTTGTCCAGTCGGCGACAAATACCTTATCGGGTTCCTTTTCAAGCTCGGCAACAAGCTCGTTGACTTTAAAATCTTCCGTTGAAAGCCCTTCCGGGATTTTGACTCCCAACTCTGTGAGCTTCTCAAGCAGCACGTCCTTGTCCATAAGGGACAGGCGCGGAAGCTCGCCCTTGCCGGCGCACCCGAAAAGGAAAAGAACGAACAAGCCCGCAAGCAGTATCAACAGAAATCTTTTCATAATGGTTTTCCTCCCATGCTTTAGAATATGATTCATTATAGCATTTTTTATATACAAGCGCAAGGCAAAAAAAGCATATTGAACGCATACGCCCGCAAAGCGCACGGCAAGTCGGATATACCTGCTTTTATTGATAAAATATGATGAAAATGCTATTGCGTTTATCAAATCGGTGATGTATAATCCTCCTGTTAAACGAATCATTAAAGCCTCTAAGGAGATAGTGCTATGGAGAATTTTTCCGTATTTGACATAATAGGTCCGCGTATGACGGGCCCTTCATCGAGCCATACGGCAGGAGCTGTGCGTCTTGGCTATATTGCAAGGCGAATAATAGGTGCGGAGCTTGACAGCGTGCATTTCACGCTCTACGGCTCATTCGCGGAAACGGGGCGCGGACACGGTACGGATAAGGCGCTTATTGCGGGAATACTGGGCTTGCTGCCGGATGATCCCAGAATAAGCTCCGCTAACAGGATAGCGCGCGAATCCGGCGTGCAGATAGATTTCACATTTTCGGATGAGCCGGCAGACCATCCAAACACGGTCGATATAGACGCAGTTGACGTGAACGGAAAGCGGACTACGGTCGTCGGCAGGTCGGTTGGCGGCGGCAATATACTCATAACCGAGATAAACGGTCTCGATGTCGAGGTAACGGGGGATTATCCGACGCTCATAATACAGCATCACGATGTTCCGGGCGTCATATCGGATGTATCGAGGGTGCTTGCCCAGCTTGGCGTGAACATAGCCTATATGAAGGTGTTCCGCCACGGAAGGGGCGATATGGACGCCTATATGTGCATCGAAACCGATAACGCCGTCACACCCGATATGCAGGCGATAATAAGAAGGCTCTGCCCGGATGTGCATGAGCTGATGGTCATTTAAAACGAGGATAAACACATGAATTACGATTTCAAAACAGGTATCGAGCTTGTGAAGCTCTGTGACGCCGAGGACATCAAAATATCCGAGGTCATGATACGGCGTGAGATGGATATAAGCGAAACCGCGCGTGAGGATGTAATTGCCGAAATGCGCAGCTCGCTTCATGTAATGCGCGAATCCAGCGAAAAAGGATTGACGGAAAAGGTGCAGTCGGTAAGCAGACTTTCGGGCGGCGAAGCCATGAAGCTGTACAGTTATGCCGACGCCGAGCCGCTTTCCGGCAGTCATACCTGCAAGGCTGCCGCCGCGGCAATGGCGGTTGTTGAGGTCAATGCCGCAATGGGAAGAATAGTCGCAGCACCGACGGCGGGAGCAAGCGGCATACTGCCGGGAGTTCTGCTTGAAACGGGAAAGGCAAGGAACTGGTCGGATGATCAGCTTATAGAGGGGCTTTTCTGTGCCGGTGCTGTCGGAATGCTGTTCGCCAAGAATGCCACGATATCCGGAGCCGCAGGAGGCTGTCAGGCCGAAACGGGAGTGGCAGCCGCCATATCCGCTGCCGCGCTTGTTGAAATATCCGGGGGTTCGCCCATGCAATGCCTTGATGCTGCGGCAATAGCCATAAAGAATATAGAGGGGCTTGTCTGCGATCCTGTTGCGGGACTTGTTGAATGCCCGTGTATAAAGCGCAACGCCATGGGTGCGGCAAATGCCATGCTCTCCGCCGATATGGCTCTGTGCGGAATAACAAGCCTCATACCGTTCGACGAGGTTGTGGTGTCGATGTATAATGTGGGCAGAGATATTCGTCCCGAATACCGCGAAACATCAAAGGGCGGACTTGCCGCAACTCCGACGGCAAAGCTGATAGCCTCAGGTATTAAACGCATGAACGGCAGACGCGATGATTGATGACGAGTCCCATATGGCTTGAACTGTTTACAGAAGGAGGTTCCAATGGCTTTTTTCCCGGAGGGGCAGGGCAGATTAAAGCTGCTGATCCTCTATACAATTAAAAAATTCAGGACGCCTATCTCGCGTGAGCAGCTCTGTACCGCGATCGCAACGGTTGACGACGCCGACTTTTTTGACGTCAGTCAGCTCGTCGCCGAGCTTGAGCAGGAGATGTACATAATCGCGGTTCCCGCAAGGGATCAGCATCTTCTGTATCTTACACCTAAGGGGGAGGAGATGGTAACGACTTTTGAGTGCGAGATACCCAAATCCGCCCGTGACGAGGTTGCGGGGTATGCTGATGACAACAGGGAGCGTATAAAGCGGAGCAACTGTGTGTTCTGCGACTCGCTTCCAAAGCCGGACGGCTCATGGATTCTAACGCTTGCTCTGCTTGAGCGTGAGGGGACAATGTTTGAAATGAAAATCCATATGCCCGATGCAAAGCTCACCAACACGGCGATGGATGTGTGGCTGAACGACGCTGAAAATGTTTATACGCAGATACTTAAAAGGCTCACGCGGAGTATGGATTGACTGCAAACGGGATAACAATATTACAAGCATGGAATTAACGCAAAATGATTAAAGACATAAGGCTTTGAAAAATGTGAAAAAAGAAAGCAAATCAAGCTTTTTTTGGCAATATTGCCATTGATTTTTCACCACTTATATGATATAATGTATGCGGCGGGATATAACCCGACTAAAATATAATAGGAGGAATACCAATGAAAAGATTAATCGCCTTGTTGGTCGCTGTAATAATGGCAGTGGCATTCATCCCCGTTACGGCAGCTCCCGTGGGAACGGATATTTCCGGTACACGTTGCGCTTACTTAACATCGGGGGGTGGATCATCATCGACCAACTTTCTGACAAGCGCTGATTTCGCGTCTCACAAGCTCACGGTTATAAACTGCTGGGACAGTAACTGCGGCCCCTGCACAAGTGAGATGCCCTACTTCCAGAGCCTGCACAACAATTACTCCAGCAAGGGAGTTCTTGTTGTAGGCGTATGTACGACCTATATAGGCGGTTCATACGCGGCTGAGTGGAACCTCATCCAGAACAACGGCTATACATATACGTTTGTTAAGCAGGATAATGTAATGTACAACCTTTACAGCCCTCAGGGATACCTTCCCCAGACATTCCTTGTTAACAGCGCAGGTAAGGTCGTTGAGTTCATAGGCGGAGGAACCACTTATTCGAACCTTGCTTCCAGAGCTGATTACTGGCTCAGCCAGGCTCAGGATCCGGAGGTGTACTATGATGTAACATTCAAGGATGGACTTACCGGAAGCACCATCCAGACGGTCAGCGTACTTTCGGGCAACAAGCCCACCTACCCCACACCGCCGACACATACCGGTTACACATTCACCGGTTGGACACCCAGCACCCCGCCCACAATAACGGCTCCCACGACGATTACGGCGAACTACAGCGCAAACACATATACCGTAACATTCGTTGACGGCTATAACGGAAGCACTATCTCAACTCAAAGCGTCGCCTACGGTCAGAAGCCCACATATCCCACGCCGCCGACACACACAGGCTATACATTTGTGGGCTGGACGCCAAGCACTCCGCCCACAATAACGGCTCCCACGACGATTACGGCGAACTACAGCGCAAGTGCTTATACGGTAACGTTCGTTGACGGATTGACGGGAAGCGTTATCACAACTCAGAATGTCGCCTACGGTCAGAAGCCCACATATCCCACACCGCCTACGCATGATGGATATACGTTCACGGGCTGGTCGCCAAGCACTCCGCCCGTTATAACAGGGCCTACGACCATTACGGCATACTACAGCACGGTAGCTTCCTACCTTGTAACATTTGTCGATGGTCTGACAGGCAGCACGATTACGACCCAGACGGTAGCTCATGGCTCGACACCGACATATCCGACGCCGCCGACGCATGAGGGTTACGAATTTGTAGGTTGGACGCCCAGCACACCGCCCGTTATAACCGGCCCGACGACCATTACAGCCAACTACAGCGGAAACAGCTATCCTGTAACATTTGTTGATGGTGTAACAGGCAATACAATAATGGTTATAAATGTAGCTACCGGCAATACTCCCGTATATCCGACCTCGATTCCCACTCACGAGGGTTACACGTTTATCTCATGGTCGCCCAGCACTCCGCCAGTCATAACAAGCCCGACAACCATCACGGCGGTCTATCGTGCGGCAAGGCACCGCGTCCGTTTCATTGACAGCATATCCGGACTTGTCATTGCATCCAGGTATGTTGAGCATGGCAGGGACGCTGAGCCGCCCATGCCCTATGAGTATGATGGATATACGTTCATTGGTTGGGATAGGGACTTCACGAGCGTAACAGAAGCTATTGATGTCTATACGATCTATCAGAAGAATGAAGTCGCGCAGACCCTTCCGGGCGATATAGACGGAGATGGCCGCGTTGGATTTACAGATGTAACCATCATGTATTCCTACCTGCTCAATAACGGTAATAACTCCATAACGGAGCAGGGACTCGCAAATGCCGATACCAACCGCGACGGTTCGCTCAGCATTGCCGATATAGCCCTCATCTACGGCATTATTCTTGGATGATCAGCGGAATCGGTATTAACCAAAACGAATAGCAAAATGACGCGCTTGTTTTGAACGGCGCGTCATAAAACAAAACAAGCACGGCGTAACTTTGCGATATGCCGTGCTTGTTATTTGCGATTATAAGGGATTATTTCCAAAGCCCTTCGGGATACAGACCCTCTTCTGTGAATTTACGCAGGGCTTCTACGACTGTGGGCTTGTCCTCGCGGTTGGTAACGCCGTACCAGCGGTCGGGGGTGGTCATGACCTTTACCGAATACTTGCCGCTCTCTATGCAGCGACGGACGGCGTCGGGCAGCAGGTCTTCGCACTTGAGCGGATTCACGGGGATATTCTCCTCAAGGAATTTTGGGAAATGCTTCCTAATCTCATCAAAGAGGGAGGGCTTGAAGCCGAAGAAATTCATGCTGACCGTTGTGGAGGCGGGCAGGGGAATGAAGTTTTCATCGTCAAGCGTGTACTCGGCGGCGTCGCCTGCTTTGCGGAGCTTTTTGCGCTCGACTATATCGGTAAGGTATCCCTTTTCATCAACAGCACATTCGCCGCGTGCAACGAAACCGTAGTCGGGTATGGTGTTCATGATGTTGTAGCCAATCATTCCATACTCGGTTTCCGAATCGTTGTTTACGAGGAAATCATAGATTATCTTGAAACCGTTCGGCCCAAAATAGTCGTCCGCGCCTATTACGGCAAAGGGGCCGTCAACCACATCGGCGGCGCAGAGTATGGCATGGGAGGTTCCCCACGGTTTTACACGGCCTTCGGGAATCGTGAATCCTTCGGGAATCTTATCCAGCTCCTGAAGAACATAATCGACCTTTGCATACTTTGAAACGCGAGCCCCGATGGTGGATACAAAATCATCATATATCGCGCCCTTGATTATGAATACGATATGGTCGAAACCTGCGCGGATAGCGTCAAAGCATGAGTAGTCGATTATGAAGTTGCCGTAATCGTCAAACGGATCGAGCTGCTTCAGTCCACCGTATCTTGACCCCATACCTGCCGCCATGATAACCAATGCGGGTTTTTTATTCATATCATTACCTCCTTGATTACAAAAAACATTTTTCACCGTGCCGAAACCCGAATCGCAATTCACATTAAAGAATCGGCTGCGATGATGTATACATTCGATTATAACAGATTTTTCCGATAAGTGGCCATAAAAAACAAATATATTTTTAGTTTGTCGGTGCTGAGGTCTTGACATTCCCACCTCCATCCATTATAATGCGATACTGAATTAATATGGGTATTTTGCGGCTTGTGTCTATGCCGCAATTTACAGTCAGTCGTTTTAGCCCTGTTTTTCAGTAAAATCAGGCATTTCCGTCACGACGGGAGAACGGTTGCTGTCAGCCCATTTTTGCACATGGCTCAGACAGCTAAGTCGCAAGGAAGGAGTTTAACAGATGGTACATAAGGTAGCGATGGGGAAGACCGAGCGCAGGAGCTTCTCAAGGATCAATGAGATACTCAAAATGCCCGACCTCATAGAGGTTCAGAAGGATTCCTACCATCAGTTCGTCGATCACGGCTTTGGGGAGGTCTTGGAGGACATCTCGCCCATAAAGGACTTCACCGAGAAACTGGTGCTTGAGTTTACTGATTATAAGATAGACAAGGAGCATCCCAAGTATGACATCGCGGAATGCAAAGAACGCGACGTCAACTATTCCGCACCCCTGCGTGTTGGAGTTCGCCTTATAAACACCGAGACCGGCGAGGTGAAGCAGCAGGAGGTCTATATGGGCGATTTCCCGCTCATGACGGATCAGGGAACATTCATAATCAATGGCGCGGAGCGCGTTATTGTAAGCCAGCTCGTCCGTTCTCCGGGAGCTTATTATACCGATACCATCGACAAACTCGGAAGACACCTTTTCAGCTCACAGGTCATCCCCAACCGCGGCGCATGGCTTGAGTACGAAACGGATGCCAGCGAGATTCTTTACGTCAAGATAGACCGTCAGAGAAAACTCTATATAACCACATTCCTGAGGGCGTTGGGCTACGGCTCGGACGCTCAGATACTCGACCTCATGGGCGAGGAAGAACGCCTTGTTGAAACACTCAAAAAGGATACCGGCACAAAGGATACCGCCGATGGCCTTATTGAGATATACAAGCGTTTAAGACCCGGCGAGCCTCCCACGGAGGAGAGCGCGAGAACGCTCATGAACTCGCTGTTCTTCGATAAGCGATATGACCTTGCCAGAGTCGGCAGATACAAATACAACAAAAAGCTCGCCATATCCCCCCGTATAGAGGGCAAGTATGCCGCCGAGACCGTCATAGACGAGAATACCGGCGAGATACTCGTCGAGGAGGGCAAGCTCATCGACGCCGAAACCGCGCTTGCCATAGAGAACGCGGGCGTATTCGGCATGTACATTTATACAAATGACAGGTTTGAGAAGAAGATAAAGGTTATCGGAAACAGGTTTGTTGATCCCAACCTCTATCTCAGGTTTGTTGACGATTATGACGAGAATGATAAGCTCCTCAAATCCCTCGGCGTAAACGAGCATGTTTTCTATCCCACGCTCATGGGCATACTCAAGGAGCGCGTGAACATGGCTGACGATGAGGATTTCAAGGATTACATTCGTCAGAACGCTCTTGAGCTTTCACCGAGGCATATACTGCCCTCCGATATGATTGCATCCATAAGCTACCTGATGGGACTTCCCTACGGCATCGGCAAGACGGATGATATTGACCATCTGGGCAACCGCCGCATAAGGAGCGTCGGCGAGCTGCTCCAGAACCAGATCCGCGTCGGCTTTACAAGGCTTGAGCGTGTTGTAAGGGAGCGCATGAGCCTTCAGGATATGGAGGTTGCGATGCCTTCCAACCTGATAAATACACGTCCTGTTATTGCGGCCATAAAGGAGTTCTTCGGCTCCTCGCAGCTTTCACAGTTCATGGATCAGGTCAATCCGCTTGCTGAGCTGACGCATAAGCGTCGTCTTTCGGCTCTCGGCCCCGGAGGCTTGAACCGTGACCGCGCTACGTTCGAGGTTCGTGACGTTCATTATTCCCATTACGGACGCATGTGTCCTATCGAAACGCCTGAAGGCCCGAACATCGGACTTATCAACTCACTTGCTACATACGCAAGAATAAATGAGTATGGCTTTATTGAGGCGCCCTATCGCAGAATCGACAGGGAGAATCACCGTATACTCAATGAAATAGTTTATCTCACCGCCAACGAGGAGGACGGTAAGATAGTCGCTCAGGCTAACGAACCCACAGTTACGGATGAGAACGGCAATGTCTGGTTTGCGAAGGAAAGGCTCGTCGCCCGTCAGCTCGATCAGATTATCGAGGTCAGGAGCGCAGCGTCAGGCGGTTCCGCTTCTCATCACAGAGGCTCCCGTCGTCGGAACGGGTATGGAGTACAAGGCGGCTTATGACTCAGGCGTACTTGTGCTTGCTGATGAGGATTGTGTTGTCAAGTCCGTTTCCGCTGACAAGGTAGTGGTTCAGTCGGACAGAACACATGAGTATAAGACGTATAAGCTCATTAAATTCAAGCGTTCCAACCAGGGTACCTGCATCAATCAGCGTCCCGTTGTAAATCGCGGCGACCACCTTAAAAAGGGCGACCAGATAGCCGACGGCGTTTCGACGTCGAAGGGCGAGATCGCGCTTGGAAAGAACATACTGATCGGCTTCATGACATGGGAGGGCTACAACTACGAGGACGCCGTTCTCATATCCGAGAAGCTTGTTAAGGAGGATGTTTACACATCCATACATATTGAGGAGCATGAAACCGAAGCCCGTGACACAAAACTCGGTGCCGAGGAGATAACACGCGACATACCCAATGTCGGCGATGATGCTCTTAAAGACCTCGACGACGAGGGCATTATAAGGGTAGGCGCAGAGGTTCGCTCCGGCGATATTCTGGTAGGCAAGGTAACGCCCAAGGGCGAAACCGAGCTGACTGCCGAGGAACGCCTCCTCCGCGCGATATTCGGAGAGAAAGCACGCGAGGTTCGTGACACATCCCTGCGCGTTCCCCATGGCGAGGACGGTATAGTCGTTGACGTCCGCGTATTCACAAGGGAGAACAAGGATGAGCTGTCCCCCGGAGTGCATAAGCTCGTCAGAGTCTATATTGCTCAGAAGAGAAAGATTTCGGTAGGCGACAAGATGGCGGGCCGCCACGGCAACAAGGGTGTTATATCAAGGATACTCCCCGAAGAGGATATGCCCTTCCTTCCCGATGGCACACCCCTCCAGATAGTGCTGAATCCCCTTGGCGTTCCTTCCCGAATGAATATAGGACAGATACTTGAGCTGCACCTTGGCAAGGCGGCAAAGGCTCTCGGCTGGAATATTGCCACTCCTGTTCTTGACGGCGCGTCCGAGGAGGACATAAAGGCGTTGCTTGCGCTCTCCAACAAGGATAACAAGCGCGCTCAGGAGTTGCTGGCCGAGTTTGACGGCGACGCCGAGAGACTCATGCAGGCAGCCGCAGAGGACGAGGAGATTATGACTCGCCTGTATGACTGCTCCAAGTATGAGGACGGCAAGACCGTGCTGTACGACGGACGCAGCGGCGAACCCTTTGAGAACAGAATATCGGTCGGCTATATGTACTACCTGAAGCTGTTCCATCTGGTTGACGATAAGATTCACGCAAGAAGCACCGGCCCGTACTCCCTTGTTACACAGCAGCCTCTCGGCGGTAAAGCGCAGTTCGGCGGACAGCGTTTCGGAGAGATGGAGGTTTGGGCTTTGGAGGCATACGGCGCAGCCAATACCCTTCAGGAGATACTGACGGTCAAGTCGGACGACGTTGTCGGACGTGTAAAGACCTATGAGTCAATAGTTAAGGGAGAGAATGTGCCTGAGCCCGGAGTTCCCGAAAGCTTCAAGGTTCTTATTAAAGAGCTCCAGTCTCTGGGTCTTGACATCAAGGTTCTTGCCGAGAATAAGGAGGAAATAAAGATTTCCGACGTATACGATGATGAAGATGATACGACTCCCCTTGATGTGCGCATAGACGGCATGGAGGATGACGAAAGGGAGCGCGATCTTGACTTTGATATGTTCGATGACGACGAGTCGGAGGACGACGATTTCGATGATGATTTCGGCGATGAGTTTGACGATGAATTCGATGATGAAGATGAAGACGAATCAGAGTTTGAGGATGATATGGATGACGACTCCTCCGATGATGAGTTCTCGGATTCGGATAACGAGTGACAATCGTGATGATTGATGTGACAATGAACACTTGATCGACCTTAACAGGCGGAAGGGAGATAAAAAATTGTTTGAGCTTACCAATTTTGATGCTATACAGATAGGGCTCGCATCGCCCGAAAAGATAAGGGAATGGTCACACGGCGAGGTCAAGAAGCCTGAGACCATCAATTACAGAACATTAAAGCCCGAACGCGACGGACTTTTCTGTGAGAGGATATTCGGCCCGACAAAGGACTGGGAATGCCATTGCGGAAGGTATAAGCGTATCAGGTATAAGGGCATCGTCTGCGAAAAGTGCGGCGTTGAGGTAACAAGGGCAAAGGTTCGCCGTGAGCGCATGGGACATATTGAGCTTGCTGCCCCCGTATCCCATATATGGTATTTCAAGGGGATACCCTGCCGTATGAAGATGCTCCTTGACATGAACCCCAAGGATCTTGAAAAAATACTCTATTTTGCTTCGTTTGTTGTTACCGATCCGGGTACGACGCCCTTTGCCTATAAGCAGCTCCTCACCGATAAGGAGTACCGTGACGCTCAGGCTGAATACGGCCCCAAAGCGTTCCGCGCCGGCATGGGAGCAGAGGCAATAAAGGTTCTCCTGCAGCAGCTTGACCTCGAAAAGCTTGAGGGCGAACTGCGTACAGAGGTTGATAATTCCTCCGGTCAGAAGCGTACCAACGCCATAAAGCGTCTTGAGGTAATTGAGGCGTTCATAAAGAGCGGCAATAAGCCCGAATGGATAGTTATGGATGCCGTTCCCGTTATACCGCCCGATCTTCGTCCGATGGTTCAGTTGGACGGCGGAAGATTCGCAACAAGCGATTTGAATGACCTTTATCGCCGCGTTATAAACAGGAACAACCGCCTCAAGAGACTGCTTGAGCTCCATGCTCCCGACATAATAGTCAGGAACGAGAAGCGTATGCTCCAGGAGGCTGTGGATGCGCTGATAGATAACGGACGCCGCGGCAGACCTGTCACCGGCCCCGGCAACCGTCCCCTCAAGAGCCTTTCGGATATGCTCCGAGGCAAGCAGGGCCGTTTCCGTCAGAACCTGCTCGGAAAGCGTGTTGACTATTCCGGACGTTCCGTTATAGTAGTCGGCCCCGATCTCAAGATGTTCCAATGCGGTCTTCCCAAGGAGATGGCGCTTGAGCTGTTCAAGCCCTTCGTAATGAAGAAGCTTACGGAGAAGGGCTTTGCCCACAATATAAAGTCCGCAAAGCGCATGGTGGAAAGAGCCAAGCCTGAGGTTTGGGATGTGCTCGAAGGCGTTATAAAGGATCATCCGGTTCTCCTGAACCGCGCTCCCACACTCCACCGCCTCGGCATACAGGCATTCGAGCCGGTTCTTGTTGAGGGTCGTGCGCTCAAGCTTCATCCGCTCGCCTGTACCGCTTATAACGCGGACTTCGATGGTGACCAGATGGCGGTTCATGTACCCCTTTCCGTGGAAGCACAGGCGGAAGCAAGATTCCTCATGCTTGCCGCAAACAATATATTGAAGCCCCAGGACGGCAAGCCCGTCGTCTGCCCGACGCAGGATATGGTTATGGGATGCTACTATCTCACCCTGCGTTCTGACGAGCTGAATGAGTGGAACCGCAAGTCCATTGCCGAAATGGTGATGAAGCACAGCGACGCCGGCGAGGTAAATATAAACAAGGCTGTCAACGAGCTGTTCTCCGACAGCGAGCTTACAAAGCTCTTTGCCGAGCAGGATTATGAGGCTGCCGTTGATGAGAAGGTCGTTAACCTGCTTGCCGAAACCGCCTGCATGAGCTATGAAGGCGAGGATATAAAGAGACTGATGACCAACCCCACGCTCTGCCGCATACATAAGGGTGAGGGCAAGGCGTACAGCTCCGAGGAGGAGGCGTTGATGGCGTATCAGACAGGTTCGCTGTCCCTCCATGCCTATGTCAAGATTCGTGTCGAGCGCGAATTCAACGGCGAAAAGTACAGAAAGGTCATAAACACCTCCATTGGCCGTCTGATATTCAACAACGCGCTGCCCCAGGATCTCGGATTCGTTAAGAAACGCGAAACTGTGGACGATATGTTCAAGCTTGAGGTCGATAAGCTCGTCGTCAAGAAGGACATCGGAAAGATAGTCGATTATTGTTACAGAAAGCATGGCCCCACAATAACAAGCCAGGTGCTTGACAGGGTCAAGAAGCTCGGCTTCTCCTACTCCACAAGGGGAGGCATAACGGTAGGATTCCAGGACATCACCGTTCCCGAAGAAAAGAAGGAGCTGCTCGCCAAGGCGGACGCCGCCTGCACGGAGATCGACGAGCTGTACCGTGAAGGTCTGCTCTCCAGAGAGGATCGCCGTAAGCGCGTAATATCCGAGTGGGAGAAGACGACGGAGGATGTAACGGGCGCTCTGATGAGGAAGCTTTCGCCCATCAACCCCATCTACATGATGGCCAACTCAGGTGCGCGTGGATCGACAGCTCAGATTCGTCAGCTTGCCGGTATGCGCGGACTGATGGCTGATCCCTCCGGTCAAACGATCGAGGTTCCTATACGCGCTAACTTCCGAGAGGGTCTATCCGTTCTGGAGTTCTTCATCTCCTCGCACGGCGCGCGTAAGGGCTTGGCTGATACGGCTCTGCGTACAGCGGACTCCGGTTATCTGACAAGGCGTCTTGTCGATGTATCCCACAATGTCATAGTGCGTGAGCAGGATTGCTTTGCCGAACGCGGCGAACCCGTTCGCGGCATGATAGTCCGTCAGATTGGCGAGGGCGAGAAGCCCATCGAGCCTCTTGGCGACAGGATACTCGGCCGCTATACGGTAAAGCCCATATTCCATCCCGAAACGGGCGAGCTGATAATTGGCGGCAACGAGATGATAACCTATGAGATAAGGGATAAGATAATTGCAGCAGGTATCACAGAGGTCGAGATAAGAACTGTGTTCACATGCCGCTGCGAGCATGGCGTCTGCACGAAGTGCTATGGCTCCAACCTCACAACGGGCAAGACCGTAGATATTGGCGAGGCTGTAGGCATCATAGCCGCTCAGGCGATAGGCGAACCCGGTACACAGCTTACAATGCGTACATTCCACGCCGGCGGAATAGCGACAAGTGAGGATATCACACAGGGTCTTCCCCGTGTTGAGGAAATATTCGAGGCAAGGAAGCCCAAGGGACTTGCTGTCATAACCGAGATAAACGGCGTTGTTCAGATGAAGAATGACGGTAAAAAGACAGAGGCCGTCATATCCAATGACGAGGGCGAGTGCGAGAAGTATCTGATACCCTTCGGCTCAAAGCTCAAGGTTCATGACGGCGATACAGTCGAGGCAGGCGACGAGCTGACAGAGGGTTCGGTCAATCCGCATGACATACTGAAGATAAAGGGTGTCAAGGGCGTTCAGGCGTATATGCTTCGTGAGGTTCAGTCGGTATACCGCCTGCAGGGCGTTGAGATTTCCGATAAGCATATCGAGGTCATAATACGTCAGATGCTTAGGAAGGTTCAGGTTGAGGAGTCGGGCGATACCGATCTGCTCCCCGGCGAAATAGTTGACATATTCCGCTTTGAGGCTGAGAATGAGCGTGTTGTCGCCAATGAAGGCACACCCGCTGTTGCAAAGCGCAAGCTTCTCGGTATTACAAAGTCCGCTCTTGCAACGGATTCGTTCCTGTCAGCCGCATCCTTCCAGGAAACAACAAGGGTTTTGACGGAAGCTGCCATCAAGGGCAAGGTCGATCCTCTCGTTGGTCTCAAGGAGAATGTCATACTGGGTAAGCTCATACCCGCAGGTGTTGGTTTGAAGCGTTACCGCAACGTGGATGTTACCGCAATAGAAGAATAATTTTCCGTTATCGGGGACCGTCCCTATCGGGCGGTCCCTAAAAACAAGGTACGCATATGAATGATGTCAAATACTCGGAAGAAATAGAAAAGGTTATAAACCGAAAGAATACTGAATGCGCTCTTTATAATAGCCTTGAGTGTAAGGTGCTGAATCAGGGAAGCTGTTCTGAATGCGCTGTCGGCAGGCTGAGGAGAGAGAAGCAGGAGGCAATGAAAAAGGCGATTGGCAGGCTTGAAAGCATTGCCCCGTCTTCGGAGCTTGATAAGCTTGCTGATTCTTCGGAATGCCTGTTCTGCAAAGCACCTGAAAAGGGAAAGAGGGAATGCTACGGCGTTTTTGATCTTGCAAAGCAGGATGATGAGGGGGACTGGGTCTCGCATATGGCGAAGAAGGGCAATGCCCTCAAATCGGGCTGCATGATACTGCCAATACAGGCGGCATGCTGTGATAAATGCCGAAAAAGGTTCAGGCTGCTCAGTTATTTGCCACAGTCCGTCATGCTCGGTATTATCTGCGCCGGGCTTATCACGATTACGAGAACTGAGGTTCATAAAGCACTCTATAATACTGCGGCATGGCTTCCTGCTGCGGCTATGCTTGCTGTGGTTGCTGCCGCGTTTGCCATCAGATTTGTTATGAGAAAGGCGATGAAGCACAGTTTTGGCAAAAGTACCAATCTGGACTTGTCGCAGATACCCGGCATAAAGAGCCTTTTGGACAGGGGATTCGTTGAGGTCAAGCCGAAGACAGACGGCTTATCATCCGTGGCTTTTTCTCGTGAGCGGCGCACAACGGGTGTAGGAACATACTCTCCAAGCCGTGAGCAGAGTGGGGACAGCGGAGAAGAACCCCATCTGATGGGAATATGGCCCATGGAAAACGCTGCCGAGAAAAATGATGGCAATGCCTTGAGCGAACATGAGTAATTAAATAAGTGAAAAACTCATGCGGTAAATTTATGAAAAAGCGTTCGATCGTTTGATAATATTGCTTTTTGATTTGGCTCAGCTCATGCTGAGCTAAAGTTTTTTTGGTCGTTTTTTTTAAAAAAGAGCGAGCATTTGAGAGAATCATGGAATATCCTTTATGCGGGGTTGTGTTTTGTATGTTTGACCGAAATAAGGGAATGCGTGTTTCGCCTGTGCTGATGCTGCATTGACATGGATATTCGAGGGTAGTCTATTCAGCCGACGGCATGACCGTGCTTTCTGAGGGGAAAAAACCGCAGAAATACCCGGAAGCTTATGCGCAGTATTTGAGCGCGGAGGAAACGGCTATGGCTTATATTCCCCTGCATATAAAAAAGCCTCTTAACGGATTGACGGAAAAGCCAAAAAAATTTTTTTAAATATATGTGAATGAATTTATGCCTTGTCTTACTGGCTTTTTTGGGCTTTGGGGGCGTTTTACGATACAATAAGAGGCAGGATAATGAAAAAAACTGATTGCATTTGCCCTGATATTATAATATAATAGATACAATTAGGAGAGTGAATGACGTTAAGAGTTATACGCTTTTCTGAAAACAACTGAATGGAAGGAGCTGATGATGTGACAAAGTATGTTATAAAGAGAGTATTGCTCGCTATACTTACAGTGTTCGTCATATGTGCAATCACCTTTTTTCTGATGCATGCCGTCCCCGGCGGGCCGTTCAACAGTGAAAAGGCACTGAGCCAATCAACAATAGCCGCTTTGAACGCAAGGTATAACCTTGATAAGCCGGTTGGTCAGCAGTTTTTGCTGTATATGCAGAACCTGCTGAAGGGAGATTTTGGAGTGTCGCTTAAAAACGGTCGTGAAATAACGGCGATAATAGGCGAGTCGTTCCCGATTTCCGCGAAGCTCGGTCTGGCGTCGATGGTGGTTGCGCTGTTTTTAGGTACAATTTTCGGAAGCACGGCGGCACTTATGCGCAACAAATTCCCGGATAGGCTGATCGTGTTCTTCTCAACGCTCTTTACAGCGGTGCCGAGCTTCATACTTGCGACATTGCTGCTGCTTGTGTTCTGCATCCAGCTCCAATGGATACCGGTCTGGGATGCGAATAAGCAGAACTTCATACTACCTGTAATTGCTCTTGCGGCGTATCCTATGGCATATGTCACGCGCTTGTCGAAGACGAGTATGCTCGATGCGCTGAGTCAGGATTATATCCGTACAGCAAGGTCGAAGGGCGTATCGAAGTTCAAGATGATATTCAAGCACGCTCTCAGGAACTCGCTGATTCCGGTAATAACATACGCAGGGCCGCAGATAGCATATATCATAACCGGCTCCATGGTAATCGAAACAATATTCACGGTAGGCGGACTTGGAAGCAAATTCGTCACCGCTATAACGAACCGCGATTACACGATGATAATGGCGACGACCATATTCCTTGCTTCGCTGATGGTTTTTGCGAATCTCATCTGCGATCTGCTCTACAAGCTGGTTGATCCCAGAATCAAGTACGAATGAGAGGAGAACAAGTCATGGAAAACAACACATTCAAAAAGAATCCTCTCAGTATGCAGCTTGATCTGTCCAAGTTTTCGCAGGAATCATTTGCGCCCGCAACCGATGAGGAGAAGCGTCAGCAGGATGTAATGAGCAAAAGCACAACATTCTTCAAGGACGGTATGCGCAAGCTGTTTAAAAATCCGCTCGCCGTTCTGAGCATAGTGCTGATAGCTTTCATATTGCTTGTTATAATAGTCGCTCCGCTCATAGTGCCTTATAAGTATGAGGAGATACTTTCGGTAAACGGCGTCCGCGATAAGGGAGCCAAGAACCTCGCTCCTTTCACATACAGCCAGCTTGAGCAGGAGTACATTGATAACGGCGGAACGCGATTCCCCCATATATTCGGTACGGATGAACAGTGCCGCGATTACTTCGTCAGGGTCGTCTATGCGACGAGAATATCCCTGTTCATAGGCTTCTTCGCTTCGATAATAGTTCTGATAATCGGTATGCTCTACGGAAGCATATCGGGATACCTTGGCGGCAAGGTAGACCTTATTATGATGCGAATTGTAGACATAATCTATTCGCTGCCGGATATGCTGATGATAATACTGCTTTCGGTCGTATTGAACGAGGTGCTTAAATTCTCAAGCAGGTCGATACTGGCAAAGCTCGGAACGAATATGGTAAGCCTGTTCATAGTCTTCGGACTTCTTTACTGGGTGGGAATGGCAAGGCTCATACGCGGTCAGATACTTTCAATAAAGGAAAACGAGTATGTTCTGGCGTCAAAATCCATAGGCGCGAAGCCCGGAAGGATAATCAGAAAGCACATTCTTCCGAACTGTCTTTCAGTCATAATCATTTCAACGGCTTTGCAGATACCCTCTGCGATATTCACCGAAAGCTTCCTGAGCTTCGTCGGAATCGGTGTTAAGGCACCGATGCCGTCGCTTGGATCGCTTGCGAACGCTGCTCGTGAGGGTTTACAGAGCTATCCCTACAAGCTTGTATTCCCGGCAATAGTCATCTGCTTGATCGTTCTGAGTCTGAATCTGCTCGGCGACGGTTTGAGAGATGCATTTGATCCGAAACTCAAGAGGTGATGGCAATGAGTGAGAAACTGTTAAGTGTACAGAATTTACATACCTCCTTCTTCACCGATAACGGAGAGGTAAGAGCGGTCAACGGAGTCAATTTTGACCTTGACCCCGGTGAGATACTCGGTATAGTCGGCGAATCCGGCTCAGGGAAGTCGGTAACGGCATATTCGATAATGCAGATACTTGCCGATACGGGAAGGATAACCGAGGGCAGGATATTGTTCAAGGGCGAGGATCTTTCAACATGGAGCGAAAGGCAGATGCAGAGCTTCAGAGGAAAGAACTGCTCGATAATCTTCCAAGACCCGATGACGAGCCTGAACCCGGTATTCACTATAGGCAATCAGATGCTTGAGGCAGTTCTGCTTCACACGAGCAGACGCGGTCGTGAGGCGAGTGAGCGTGTTCAGGAGCTGCTTGATATGGTCGGTATTAACGAGCCGAAGAAGCGCATGAAGCAGTATCCGTTCGAGCTTTCGGGCGGTATGCGCCAGCGTGTAATGATAGCTATGGCACTTGCCTGCGAGCCGGATATACTGATAGCGGATGAGCCTACAACGGCGTTGGACGTTACCATTCAGGCGCAGATATTAGAGCTGATACAGTCATTGCAGAATAAGCTCGGCATGGCGGTAATACTTGTTACGCATGACCTTGGCGTCATAGCCGATATGTGCGACAACATAATAGTCATGTATGGCGGACGTATCTGCGAGAGGGGAACGGCGAGGGAGATATTCTACAATCCCAAGCATGAGTATACGAAGGGACTTCTCCGTTCGATACCCAATGTCAGCAACATGAAGAAGAAGCTTGTACCCATAGCGGGTACTCCGATAAACATGCTCAATCTGCCCAAGGGCTGTGCGTTCTGCCCGCGCTGTGACGCGGCGATGAAGATATGCCTGAGTGAAATTCCTGAGGAAATATCAATAAACGACGAGCATAAGGCAGCATGTTGGATGAACGTAAAGGCAGCTTTTGAGGAGGTGAAAAAGCAATGAGTGAAAATCTGGTGGAGGTAAGGAACCTCAAACAGTATTTCCCTGTAAAGACGGGCTTTGGAAAGTCGATACCCCTCAAGGCGGTGGATGATATTTCATTTACAATAGGCAAGGGCGAAACCCTCGGTCTGGTCGGAGAATCCGGATGCGGAAAAACCACGGCGGGACGCTCAATGCTGAGGCTGTATAAGCCCACGGGCGGAGAGGTCTATTTCAACGGCGAGCTTGTTACGGATAAGAACATACTGCATATGCGCAAAAAGATGCAGATGGTGTTCCAAGACCCGTATTCCTCGCTCGACCCGCGTATGACGGTCGAGGATATAATAGGTGAGCCTTTGGACGTGCATAAGCTCTGTTCAAACCGAAAGGAAAGGCGTGAGAAGATACTTGAGCTGATGGATATTGTCGGACTCAATGCCGAGCACGCAAGAAGGTATGCCCATGAGTTCTCAGGAGGTCAGCGTCAGAGAATAGGCATTGCAAGGGCGTTGGCTGTCAATCCGGAGTTCATCGTATGTGACGAACCCGTTTCCGCGCTTGACGTTTCGATTCAGGCACAGATAATCAATATGTTCGAGGAGCTTCAGGATAAGCTCGGAGTGGCTTATCTGTTCATAGCTCATGATCTGCTCGTCGTACACCATATATCGAAGCGCATAGCCGTTATGTACCTCGGCAAAATAGTTGAGATAGCCGATTCCGACGAGCTGAATGAGCATCCGATACATCCGTACACGGAGTCGCTGCTGTCGGCGGTTCCGATACCCGACCCCGATGTTACAAGGGCAAGGCACAGGATTATACTTGAGGGCGACGTGCCAAGTCCCCTGAAGCGTCCTTCGGGCTGTCCGTTCCGCACCCGCTGCCGTTATGCGACGGATAAATGCGCGGAGGAATGTCCCACACTCACAGATCGCGGCGACGGACATCAGGTCGCGTGCTGGGTCAAATAAACTCGATAGCTTCCCCAAAAAGGGGCTATACATATTATTTTTTAGGAGGCACCAAAATGAAAAGGTTTTTCGCTCTGTTCCTCGTTTTCTTGATGGTATTTGCCATGGCTGCATGTACCGGCGGAGAAAACAACGGTGGTAACGAAGGTGGAAACAACAACGAAAGTACTGACGCGAATGCTCTTGTAAGCAAGAACTTCATCGATCCTCTCAAGGATTGGAAGCAGTATGATGATCTTATCAAGCAGATCAAGACCGAAACCGACGCTGCCAAGCGCACAGAGATGATGCACAAGGCTGAGGACATGCTGATGGCTACACAGTGCGTCATTCCGATCTACTACTACAACGACATTTATCTCCAGAAGAGCTATGTTGACGGTATTTATTCCAACCCCTATGCAACCAAGTTCTTCATGTATACCACAATGTCCAACGGCTCCGACACACTTCGTCTGAACCTTGCCTCAGAGCCCAAGTACCTTGATCCCGCTCTGAACAGCTCCGTTGACGGTGCCTGCCTTGCGGCAAACTCCTTCTCCGGCCTTTACACCTATGATGCTGAGGGCAAGACGGTTCCTGCCTGCGCCACAGGTTACGAGGTAAGCGATGATGGTCTGGTTTATACCGTTCATCTCCGCGAAGGTCTGAAGTGGTCTGACGGTTCCGACCTCACCGCTGAGGATTTCGTCTATTCATGGAAGCGTGCAGTCGCCACAAAGACGGCTGCTGACTATGCTTATATGTTCAGCGGCTTCAAGGGCTACACCGATGTTGAGGGTCAGGAGTCCGATCTCGCAGTCAGCGCTCCCAATGCTCTGACACTCGTATTCGAGCTTAACGCTCCTTGCGCGTACATGGAAGACCTCATGGCTTTCCCGACGTTCTATCCCGTCAAGAAGGAAGCTGTTGAAGCCAATCCCGATTGGGAAACCAATCCCGGCGGATGGTGCACGGATGCCGGCTTCGTTTCCAACGGCGCGTTCATCTGCACAGGCTGGAAGCACGATACTTCCATGACATATGAGAAGAACCCCTACTGGTATGACGCCGATAAGGTTACGATCAATAAGCTTGAGTACATGCTCTCATCCGATGATACGGCTATATTCGCCGCTTATAACGCCGACAACCTCGACTTCGCGGATTCCGTTCCCACCGACGAGGTCAAGTCCCTGATCGACAACCCCGAATTCCACATCGTTGACGAGCTCGGCACATACTATGCGGCATTCAATGCAAAGAGCAAGATTTTCGAGGGAAAGACCGCTCAGCAGGCTGCTTGCATGCGTGAGGCTTTCAGCATCCTCATCAACCGTGATTACATCTGCGAGAACATCGGTCAGACCGGACAGGTCGCCGCTAACTCCTTCATTCCTCTCGGAATGGCTGACGGCAACGGCGGCGTATTCAAGAAGAATGCCGAGGACGGTTACTTCGATGTAATGGCTATCAACAAAAAGCAGGACGAAACCGTTGAGCGCGCTCGCACACTGCTCAAGGCAGCGGGCTTCAAGTTCGACGATAATGGCAAGCTCTCTTCCGATACTCCCATCTCGATAAAGTATCTGACCAACACAGCTACAGGTCACGTTGCTATTGCCGAGTCCATCCAGCAGGATTTCAGTGCCGTAGGCATTGAGATTGAAATCGCCCAGATGGAGTGGAACGTATTCCTTGAGGAGCGCAAGGCCGGTAACTTCGACTTCGCTCGTGAGGGCTGGATTGCCGACTTCAACGATCCTATCAACATGCTTGAGATGTGGATCACCGATTCCGGTAACAACGATTGCCAGTTCGGTCGTTAATCAACTGAATGAATTTGCCGCCTGATGAGGCGGAACACAAAAGGGGCTGCTCCGAGCGGGGCGGCCCCTTGGTTTTGTCGAAAAAATTATGTAGGCGATGATTAATTAGCTCTTTTGAAACATGCCGATTTAAAGCATGCAGCTTCGGTCAATATTCGCCACTCTACCCATCCGTTTTTCAATAATTACAAGGATATTTCTCGCAGGAGCGGCACATCTTGCTTGATTTATCGAGATTCCGATCTTGCTTGATTTATCGAGATTCCGCGCCTATCGCGGCGCGTACGCGCTGGCCCGCGCGGCTCCCGTTGGTCGCAGATTTATCACTTTTGGAGCTTAATTGAGTTAATCAGCGTATACTTATGTGTTCTCCTTTAAGACAACCGTCTTTTCATAGGCGGCAATGACAGCCTCCATGAAAGCGGAACGCACCGAGAAGCCTTCAAGCATGCGTACGCCCTGAATGGTCGTTCCGCCTGGGGATGTTACCTGATCCTTCAATACTCCCGGATGCAGCTCGGTTTCGACGGCAAGCTTGCCAAGCCCCAAAAGCGTCTGCGCGGCATACTTTATTGACTTGTCACGGGGAAGTCCCAACGCTACGCCTCCGTCAGCCATGCCCTCAAGCGCAAGACAGAGGAACGCGGGGCCGCAGCCGGATACGCAGCCGGCTGCGTCCAAGAGGTTTTCGGGCAGCCTGTCCCAAAGCCCTGATGAGGACATGAGGGAAACAAGCTCCGCCTCCTCGGAATCGCTCACACATTCGCAGCAATAGGGTATCATACCCGCTCCGACACTCGATGGGGTATTGGGCATTATTCGTATCAGGGAGCAGCTTACGCCTATAAGCTCACGCAGCCTTTCGAGTGTGACGCCCGCGACCATGGAAACCATTGTAAAGGCTGTGGTTCGCGTTTCGAGCGTTGAGCGAATGCTTTCAAGCATATCCGAAAGCATTTGCGGCTTGACGCCGATGAATATGAGGTCACAGTTGGCGGCTATAAAATCGTTTGTAACAGCATTTCCGTTAAGCTCGCAGGCAAGCTTGTTTGCGCGTATGCCGCTTGCGGAGGACAAAAACAGCTCTCCTCCAAGCCGCTTTATGCCTTCAGCCGCGCATTTTGCCAGCGCGCCGCCCATATTGCCGCAGCCTATAAAGCCGATATTACGGTACATTGGAGCCTCACATGCAAATGTATGCCATCAGCAGCTCATATGTAGCTTTAAGACCGTCAATATGAGTGCGCTCATAGCCGTGGCTGTTGGCTGTGCCGGGGCCAATCGCCGCATGACGGATATCGTATCCTGCCGCAAGCGCGGGATCGCAATCGGTTCCGTAATGAGGAGTGAATATGTCCATAACATAATCCACATTGTTTTCGATAGCCGCTCTGCGAAGATCGTTCGTCATGCCCCAATGGTACGGATAGCGGGAATCCTTTGCGAATATGGATACCTTATGCTCATCGGAGTTCTGGTCGGGCCCGGTCGGAGCTATGTCGATGGCGAGTATATCCGTAACCCCATCGGGGAGAGAGACCGTGCCGTGTCCTATCTCCTCATAGAAAGCGAAATAAGCGTATACCTTGCGGGAAAGGACAAGTCCCTGCTCCTTGATGGCTTTCATTGCGGCAAGCAGTACGGCGGCACATGCCTTGTCGTCTATGAAATGGGATTTAATGTATCCGTTGGACATTGTAAAGCGCGGATCGAGAGCTATCATATCCCCTGTTTCGATTCCGAGCGCACGGGTATCCTCGGCTGTTTTTACATCATTGTCAAGCACGACGCAGACATTAGTGCGAAAATCGGGCAGGGCAAGTCGAAGCTCATCCTCCGTAACGTGAACCGAATTGGGCGTGCGGCACACCGTTCCCGTGAAAACGCCGCCGTCGCGGGTGTAGACCCTGACATTATCCATCATGCAGTAGAAGGGGTAAAGACCGCCTACGGGACAGACATTCAATGTACCGTCGGCGTTGATATGCCTTACCATAAGCCCGATGTCGTCCAGATGCGCCGTGACGACAAGAGCGTCGCCCTCGCCGCCAAGGTCGGCAATCACGCCGCCCTTGCGCGTTCTTACATATGGATAGCCCAGCTCATCAAGCATTTTTATAAGCAGATTCTCAATTTCCTCATATTGTCCCGTCGTGCTGTCCACATCCAGCAGGCGGCGGAAGCTCTCGATACAGTATTGTTCATCAAGTTTGTACATGATTCATGCTCCTTCCAAATAATAGGCTGATTATATTATGCCATGAAGCATGTTTTTTTTCAATAAGAACTATCCGATAATTTTGATAATATCAAGCAAGCGTCAGAACGGAGCAAGTGCATTTATGTCGATGTACCAATTCCCATCCGATAGAAAAACCGTCAGGACGATATCGAATTGACTGCTTTCTTTTTCGGTTCCCAATTCAAGCCTCAGCTCCAGCTCCCGCGCATCATCAGCGGATGGTATGCCGGATTCATTAAGCCTTCGGTTCAGAGCCTCAAGCTCCGATGTGCCGAGCTTATGACGTCCTTTGACGATGTATCCGATGCTGTCATAACTCCCGTAATTGCGCTTTATGTATTGCGAAAGCCGCATATGAAAGGCGCGGATAAGCAGCTCATTGCTGACCGTATCGGTAAAAAAGCCGAGCTTGCCGGATATGCTGTCAATATACATTGGATGAAAAGCTTTCTCAGCCTGCGATACATCGCCCGTCAGCAAAAAGGAGATAAGAGCGTCAACGGGAGCTGTGTCGTCGGGTATTGACGCTGTTACCGCTCTATCGGGAGCTGATGGAGTTGTCTCGGTCGGAGCCGATGCTGAAGGAAATGCCTCGGAAGCCTGAGCGGATGTGTCCATCGGCTGTGAAGGCAGGGAGGTATCTGCGTCCTTCCGCAGAGAATCGGATACGGTTACACCGAGCAGAAGCGTCAATACTATAAGCATCAGGCTGAAAAGGGAGATGCACATTATGGCAAAGAGCTTGTAAAAGCTCTGCTGACGGGTTAAGATGGCTCCGCATTGGGAGCAGAAGCGGGAGCTGTCCGCATTTTTTGATTTGCAGCTTGGACAACGCATGGTATTCCTCCTTAAACATTTATAAAAGCATTATTCCCGATGCGGGCTTTAAAAAAACATATAAATCCCATACCGCAGAATCAGACAAATATGATTGGGCTTTGGCATATTATGTATAAGAAAATGTCGAAGGGGCGGATTATAATGGCGAATACAACATTCTCGGAGCTTAAACGCAAGGAAATAATAAATGTATGCGACGGTGCGCGCCTCGGATGCGCATGCGATCTGGAGCTTGACGACTGCACGGGTATCATAAGCGCGATAGTGGTTCCGGGCCCAACAAGGTTTATGGGGCTTTTAAAGGGGCCCGACGAGCTTGTCATACCCTATTGCAAGATACAGAAAATAGGGGATGATGTGATACTTGTGCAGGTTGAAAACATAAGCTGAAGGAAAAAGCCTGAAACTTAGGCGGCATATGCCAAAAAAGTATAGCGTTCAGCTTAAAAATATGGTACAATGTACTGAAGATAAACGAAAGGAGTATGCGGGAGCGTTGGCTTCCGCACAGGCTTAGGATATGAAATGCAGGTTTTGTCAACATAACGACTGCCGTGTCGTTGACTCAAGACCTACGGACGACGGCATGGCTATACGCAGACGCCGCGAATGCACCAACTGCGGGAAAAGATTTACCACATATGAAAAGGTTGAGGAGATGCCCATAATCGTCGTGAAGAGGGACGGAACAAGGGAGAATTTTGACAGCAGCAAGATACTCCGCGGCATACGCAAATCATGTGAGAAACGACCTGTTTCGGCGGCGGAGATGGATGCACTCGTTGAGGATGTGGAAAGGGAGTTGAACAACTCGCTCGAACAGGAGGTAACTACCATACGCATAGGTGAGCTTGTGATGAGCAGGCTTAAAAAGCTTGATGAGGTCGCGTACGTCAGATTCGCGTCGGTATACCGCTCGTTTAAGGACATCAACACATTCATGGAAGAGCTGAAAAAGCTGCTCGGTGATGGCGATGATAAACAGAGCTGAGGAATTGCTTGCCAAAACCGTTTCGGACGCCGTATATGTCGAAAAGGACGGAGTGGGGATAATTGTCTCCGAAAGGCTTAAAAGAGAGCCTTCCATAGTCCACGGATTTGCAACAAGGCGAGGTGGTGTCAGCAAGCCGCCTTTTGATACGCTGAACCTCGGAACGAGCCGCAATGAGCCGTGGGATAACATAATGGAAAACTACAAGCGGCTGAGCAGCGCTTTCGGGCTTAACTTCAATGAGCTTTCGTTGGTTCGCCATGAGCATGGAGATAACATAATAAGGCTTGAAAAAGAGGACGCCGGGCGCGGCGTATCCCGTGAACAGCTTGATTTCTGCGATGGGATTGTGACGAATGTCCCGGAGGTCACGCTTGTGACATGCCATGCTGATTGCAGCGGGTTCTTCATCTATGACAAGAGGACTCGTTCCATAGGCCTTGCTCATGCGGGCTGGAAGGGAATGTTTAAAAGGATCGGGCAGAAGCTCGTCAAACGGCTTGAAGATGAGTATGGAGCGCGTCCTGATGACATGATAGCGGCGATCTGTCCCTGTATATGCCGTGAATGCTTTGAGGTCGAAGCTGAGCTTGCGGAGAGTTTCGCTTCAGAGTTCAACTGTCCCGACATATTCGTGCGCGGAACGGGAGAAAAAGCCGATAAAGGCTATGTTTCACTTCAGGCGGCGGCTGTGATACAGCTATTGGATGCAGGCGTAAGGCATGAAAACATATCAATAATGGATTTGTGTACCGTTGAAAACAGGGAGCTGTTTTATTCGTACCGCCGTGACGGACACGATACCGGCTCCATGGCGGCTTTTCTTAGAATGGTATAGTGTTTAAAAAAGCATATTACATGAGCCTCCGGCAGATAATACATTCAATGTATTTTCGCAGGGGGTTTTTTATGCGCATCAGTACGATGATATTGGCGGTAATGAGCATTCTTGTTATGGGCGGCGTGGGGAAAAGGACGCTGCAAGGGATCGGGGTAAACAGCCGGACAGCACTCTTTTTTATGCTCTGTATTTTTGCGCTCAGCGGATTTGAAATCATATTCAGCGATGAAATAAGCGCAAGCCCGGCATGTATAGCCGCCGCGGCATGGATGTATGGATATGCCCACAGCAGCAAAACGGTTTGCCGCAAGCGAATGCTTTTGCTGCCCGTATCCGTCGTCATAGGCATTACAGGCGCGGCTTTGATGCCGGAAAGCAACGAGGATTGGGTAAGCTATGCAATAGGTGCGGCCGCGATTCCGATAACGGCAGTATTCGGAAGCGGTTTTGGAATGGCCGCCGCCGCGCTTGCACCCGTGTTCGCGGCTTTCTTTTCGTTTGTGCTTGACGGCATTGGTCAGAGCATAAGCTCTTTGG
>CADAGD010000039.1 GCA_902787375.1 uncultured Eubacteriales bacterium | reverse complement strand
CAACCTTTTTGACCATTCACCGGATGGTCAAAATCGTGAAACGACCGGTTGATAACCTCCTGCGAGAAATATCCTTGTATTTTTTGAAAAACGGCAGGGGAGAACAGCAAAAATTGATTGAAAGCTATATGCTTTAATTCGGCTCATTCCCAAGACGTTAATTAATCATTGTCTACTATAAAATAAGGAACTGTAATTGGCAATATCGGAGTTTAAAGAGGGTACAAATGCTGAGAAAAGCTTTTTTCAAAATGCTGTTTTGTGCCGTCTGCCATAAAAAACATCAATAAAAGGAGGCTCAATATGTCCGTTAAAAAAGTCGGAACGATTATAAAGGAAGAACGAACCAAGGCGGGGCTTACGCAGGAGCAGCTTGCGAAAAAGGTCGCGGGGCTCAGCGCGGCGGATATAAGCAAGGCGGAGAGGGGCGAAAAGACGCTCACTCAGGAGCAGCTCAAGGCGGTAGCCAAGGCGTTGGGGATAACCCAAAAGACGCTGCTTGACGCCTCAAAGGGGGCGTCGTCCGATACCGACAGCGGCGGCAGCGTCAAGCTCAGCGCGGCGGAGAAAAAGCTCATAACGCTCTACCGAAAGGCGGACGCCGATACCAAAAAGGCGGCGGTACAGCTTCTTGAAAAGGGCGCGGAGGAAACGGGAAACATACTCACAAGCCTCCTCGGAGGGCTTGGAGGCGGCTCGGCAAGCTCCGGCACGTGCAGCTCCGGCACGGGAAACTCCGGTGCGGGCAGCCTGATAGGTTCGCTGCTCGGCGGCTCCGGCTCGAACGCGGGAGCGACATTGCTCGGTGCGCTTTTGGGCGGCGGCTCGAACAATTCCAATAACGGAACCGGAGGTAATAACGGCGGTTCAAACAGCGGAACAGACCTCTTGGGCTCGCTCATAGGCGGAGTTCTGGGCGGAAAGCGCGATATGCCCGACGACGAAAAAAAGCAATAAAGCGTTTTGCTTCAACTTAATGACAAAGTCCTCTTTTTCGGCTTCAGATTACGGACAAAGTCCGCTTTTCTTGGCTTCCCCTTTGAGGGGAAGCTGTCAGACGAAGTCTGACTGATGAGGTGGAAACAATGGCACTATCAAAAAAGCTAAGTGCCTATTGATTTTTTTTGCCACCTCATCCACCACCGCTGAGGCGGCGGTCCCCCTTCCCCTCAGAGGGGAAGGCAGGTGTTTCCGGCGCATTTGGGGGTTGTCAGCGGTCTGAAGCAATAAAGCGTTTTGCTTGATACTATCTGCCGTCCCGAATGGCTTTTACAGAGCCGTGGGGCGGCTGTTTTTTATGCGGAATGCGGATTATGAATAATATTGCGAACAGGATCGTTCTTTGCTGTTTTCTTTTTGGGAAAAATGTGGTATGATATAATCGGTTCAGTATGACGGCAAGGAGCAGGAATTTGGATGAAGAAATCCGTATTGGTTATTATATGCGCGGCGATGGCTTTGGCTTTGATCTATATAGTGTGGCGAGTGCTTCCCGCAAGCTGCGCCGGTAAGGGAAACGAAGATGAACATGAGGTTATAAACACGCAGACGGAGGCAGTCGAGCCGACGGCGGAGCTTTCCGATACCGAAACGCCGGAGCCTACAAGCACTCCCGAACCCATCGAGATAAAGCTGCGTGAAAGATTCGGCTTTGTCAAGGCCAACTCCAACGGCACATACGGCATTGCCAACGACGGCTCGATACGCTTCACGGGCAAAAGCACATCCGGTCAGCACATGATACGCGACTGGAAGGATATAGTCGATGCGGAGCTTAACGAAAGCACGACGGCGGCACTCACCGGGGACGGCGAAATACTGCTGACGGGCAAGCTTAAGGGGCGTTTCTCCGAAAGCTCCTCATGGAAGGATATAGTGGATATCGCCATGGGCGCGGGGCATCTGGTCGGGCTTAAAAGCGACGGCACGCTTGTCGCGTGCGGCGACGGCTCGAAGTGTCAATGCGAGGTAAACGATTGGAGCGGCGCGCTTAAAGTGGTCGCCGCGGGAGACTACACGGCGGCGTTGACCAATACGGGAGTTATCACAACTCTGGGCGATGAGTTTGATTCGATTCTCAATGAGGGTCGGGTCGCGGATATTGACGCGGCGGAGGATCATATCGTTCTGCTTTTGAGCGACGGCTCCGTAGTAAGCGTCGGCGTTGACGCCGGGCATGAGGTCACGCGCTTTGATTGGAGCGACGCCGTTGCGGTGTTTGCCGCAAAAGCCGCGACGTATGCCGTGGATTCGGCGGGAAAGCTTATGACGGATTCGAAAATAATCGATGAGGAGCTTGAGAACGTCTACTATGTCGCCGCTTCCGAAAAGCACGCGGTAGTGCTTTTGGGCAACGGCAAGTGCGTGGGCTTCGGTGACGATTCCTCATTGCAGACGGAGGTTTCGTGCTGGAGGCTCTTGCCCTATGTCACGAGCGGCGGCTGGCTCATAGGATGCGTTCCGGGAACGGATATGGATGGCTCCAAGGTCTGCACGGGACTTAAAACGGTTTACAAAAACCCTGCCACGGGCGAGGAAAAGGAAGCGGTTTGCGTGCTGATAGGCGATGTGAACGGGGACGGCAGTATTGACAGCCTTGACGTCACAGCCGTAAGAAGCCATATAAAGGGCAGCATAAAGCTGACGGGTGCTGAGCTGCGAGCCGCGAATGTGGTTCCCGACAGCTCGAAGCCCGGCGCGGTTGACAAGGTCGATCTGGAGGCACTTGAGAAAGCGGTAAACAGGGGCGGCGTTCCCGATCAGTATGCCAAGACCGATTTCTATACCGACAAGCTCGCGGACGCCAAGCGCATAAACAGCGACACCCTTGGCTATATAACGATAAAAGGAACCAATATCTCATACCCCATACTGTATGATTACAACTGGTTCTATAACGACCATAACATAAACCGTCAGCCGGAGGTAAGGGGCAGCATCTACTTCTACCGCCCGGAGGAATCGGGCAACACGGTTATAACGGGGCATAACTCAAGGACGAGCAAGACCATGTTCCACCAGCTTCACACCATCCAAAATAACGCGAAGAAGCTCAGCGAATATAAGAACCGTGTCTGGACGATCAACACATACGGGGAAACCGGAAGATGGGAGGTCTGGGCAATGTATGAGGAGGGCGCGTTCAAGAACGAGTCAATGTCGTCGCAGGTGTTTAACACCTGTTTGAACAAGGCGTACAACGATATGTCGGCTGATGAAAAACAGGCATGGATAGATTATCAAAAGAAGAAGAACGCGCTCAAATACTCGGTGGACGTTTCCATTGACGACAGGTTTGTGACGCTCGTCACCTGCGGGGACAGCCATGCCGACGCTCAGTACGGCGCAAGGCTGTACTTCTTCCTGAGATGGATAGGGAATGATTGACAGCCATGATAACCAATGATTTCAATGTCGGCAGCCATGTCATAATGCGCAAGCCCCATGCTTGCGGCTCCTCGGAGTGGGAGATAATAAGAACGGGCGCGGATGTAAAGCTGAAATGCGTCGGATGCGGAAGGCTCGTAATGCTCGACAGGGGCGATTTTATGAGGGCGGCTAAAAAGCTTTTGGAGGATAGAGATGAATAGGATAAAAAAGGCAGGCAAGGTCTGCGAGGAGCTTCATGTTAAGGATAAGGGCTATAAGGCGGCGTCAAATGCCGATTTCGCGCTGTTCCTTGTCGGGCTTGTACTGACAATGCTGATTATACGCTCGTTTATTTTCGCGCCGGTCAGGGTTGACGGCCAGTCCATGCAGAATACGCTTCAGGACGGCGAACGCTGCTTTTTGGAAAAGACGGGCTATTGGTTCAACAAGCCTCAGATCGGGGACATAGTCATAGTCCACTACCCGGACAGACCAAGACACGAGAATTTTGTCAAGCGCGTAATAGCGACGGAGGGACAGACCATTCAGCTCGTGGAGCAAACGGAAACGGATCCCGAAACCAATATCGTGTCCGTAAAGCGTGTAGTATTGGTTGACGGCGAGCCGCTTGACGAGTCCGCGTATGAGGGCAATATGCTCATAGACCCGTTCTTTTTTTCCGAATGGAGAATAAGCGGAGCTGTTGACGGCGTATATACCGTGCCGCAGAACTGCGTATTTGTAATGGGCGATCACAGGTCGAACTCAAGGGACAGCCGAAGCGTCGGAGCGATTCCGCTCTGCGACGTTGAGGGCTGCGTGCATTACGTCGTGTATCCGTTCACGAAGATACGACCTATTATCTGATGGGCTTTAACTATGCAGGAATACACATTAAGAAGCACAAAAACGAAAAAAAGCTCGCTGCTGCGAAGGCTTGCGGACATAGCGGTGATATTTGCCGTCTGCTTCGCGCTCCTGCTCCTGATATTCAAGGTGCTGCTTGTGCCGTTCAGGGTCGCGGGCGCGCGGGTCAGCGACGTTGCGGAGGGCGATATACTGCTTGTTGACAGGTTCTCAAGGTATTTGTCGGATTATTCCGTAGGCGACCTTTTGAGGGCCGAAACCTCGGCGGGAGCGGCGGTGTACAGGATGGCGGCAAAGGGCGGCTCCAACTATACCGTAAAGGACGGCGCGGCGTATATTGACGGCGTGCTGATAGACGAGAGCGCGTATTCCGACGGCTGGGCGGAGGACGTCAACCTCAGCATCGACGTCCCGGAGGATGAAATACTTCTTCTTCCCGATGACAGGGAGGGCGTAAAAACACTTTCCGAGTGGTCGGTGCTGTATAACAGCGTCTACGGAGAGGTGCGGTTCCGCGTTTCGCCTCTTTCAAGGCTTGCGGTTTTTGTGTGATTTTGACTTATAATAAGGAGGGACTATGGTTTTTGTTTTGAACGCGCTTTCGCTTTTATACATGCTTGTGTATGTGGCGTCGGGATTCCTTGCCGCAAGGTTCATATTTCCCAAGGACAGGCTTGTTAAGCAGATAATGTTCGGCATGGCTCTGGGGCTTATGATGCTGCTCTGGCTGCCCGTGCTTGCGGCGTTTATAATGGGCTTCAATGTCGCGGCGCAGCTTGTCGCGCTCGGCATATGCGCGGCGGTCGGCGTCCTGTGCCTGATATTCGGCAAAGAACGCGCCAAAACGGGCTCCTTCGACGTGAAGAAGGAAAGGGCGCTCCTTTTCACCTGCGTTCCGCTCATACTTATGGGAGCGGTTCTGATGGGCAATCATTACATAACCGACGCCTCAAACGGCTCCCTCCACGTCGGTCAATGCACATACGGCGATCTTTGTATGCACCTCGGCTTCATAACGAGCATTTCGGTGCAGGACACTTTCCCGCCCATGTACTCGATACTCCCAGATACCGCGCTGGGCTATCCGTTCCTCTGCGACAGCGTAAGCTCCACATTCTATACGCTTGGCTCCACGCTGCGCTTTGCGACGATACTTCCCGCGCTGTACGCCTATATTACGGTCGTACTCGGCGTATACCTGTTCTTTGAGGATTGGTTCAAGCGCGATTCCATAGCCGTGCTTGCCACATGGCTGTTCTTTGTCGGCGGCGGCTTCGGATTCGCCTATTTCTTCGATAATTCCAAGACGCTCGCAAGCCTCACCACGCCCGAAGCGTGGGAGAAATGGCTTGACGAAACCATGAATATAAATATCACAATGAACCACGCCGAGCCCCTTGACATGGGCAGTATGCTCATGAACGGCTGGTACAAGACCCCCACCAATTTTGTCGATTACGGCTTGAGATGGGTCAACTCCATAGCGGATATGCTCATTCCTCAGAGAGCGACGCTGTTCGGATGGTCGCTGCTCTTCCCCGCGCTGCAAATGCTGAGACGTGCAGCCATCGACGGGGAAAGGAGGCTTTTCATAACGCTCGGCGTTATAGCAGGAGCAATGCCCCTTGTGCATACGCACAGCTTCTTTGCGCTGGGCCTCATAAGCGTATTCCTCATAGCTTATAAATTCATAGCGCAGTTTAAGATCAAGGATGAGCTTACGCGCAAAACGAGCAGGATAAATCTCGGTTACTTTTTCGCGTTCGGCGTTATAGCCGTGGTGCTTGCGGCTCCGCAGCTCATAGGCTTCACGTTCCGTCAATCGTCCGAGGGCGGCTTCCTCAAGCTCCATTTCAACTGGTGCAATGAGTCCGATTCGTGGCTGTGGTTCTATATCAAGAATATGGGCTTCATATTCCTGCTCATGCTTCCCGCGTTCCTTGCGACCAAAAAGGAGAACCGCGTATTCTATGGCGGAGGACTTCTCATATGGGCGCTGTGTGAGTTTGTGGTGTTCCAGCCCAATACATATGACAACAACAAGCTGCTGTTCGTCTGGTTCGCGCTGACATGCGGAATCGTGGCGGAGTTCATAATGAACGCATGGTCAAGACTTGCGGCGGACGGCAATGATAAGGCGAACAACGGAAAAAAGAACGGCAAAAAGCCCATTGGGAACAGGCTCGCCTATGGCGTGGTGTTCGCCGTGCTGATAGGCTCCATGCTGCTTTCGGGCGTTATGACGCTTGCGAGGGAGTATGTTTCGGGGGATCACTTTGACGTCAAGAGCTTTAAGTATAAGGAGAGCGGCTATGAGGTCGTTTCCTCCGAGCTTAAGAATCTCACCGCCTGGATAAACGACAATATCGAGCCGGACGCGACGTTCCTCACGGCCACCAATCACAATAACGCTATAGCCATGCTCACGGGACGCAATATAGTGTGCGGCGCACCCACGTTCCTCCACTTCCACGGAGTGAATTACTATGAGAGATATAACGACGTCAAGCGCATGTATGAGCAGCCCGGTGAGTGCTTCCGTGAGCTTGCGGAAAAGTACGGCGTCGATTATGTGCTTTTCGGAAGCTGGGAGCAGAACGGTTACTCGGTAGATTATGAGTTCTTCCGCGCGCTGACGCCCGTTTGGTCGGAGGGCGGCACGACGCTCTACAAGGTAGGGTAAAGGACATTGAAAAACGGAACGCGCATGACGGACGATATAAAGGCAAATACTAAGCTTTTCACACGCAGAAGGGGTATTCTGCTGCCCATATTTTCACTTCCGTCCAAATACGGTGTGGGAACATTGGGCAGGGCGGCATATGATTTTATTGACATACTCTCGGCAAATGGAGCGTCCATATGGGCGATACTGCCGACGGGCGTTACGGGATACGGGGATTCACCCTATCAGAGCTTTTCAAGCTTCGCGCTGAATCCGTACTTTTTGGATCTGGAGATGCTGATAGAGGAGGGACTTCTGACCGAGGACGAATGCTCAGCCTGCGACATGGGGGATGACGAGGCCTGTGATTACGGAAAGCTGTATCAAAACAGGCTGCCCCTTTTAATGACGGCTTACGCGAGGGCGACGCAGCTTGAGGAATATGAATCGGACATGAAACGGTTCGATGAAGCGTCGCCGTGGCTTGACGACTATGCCGTGTTCATGGCGATAAAGGATAAGCTGGGCGGTAAGCCCTGGTATGAATGGGATGAGGGACTTAAAAACCGTGACGCCAACGCGATTGAGAGAATTTGGGAGAGCATACAATGCGAGGTGACGTTCCACAAATTCATCCAGATGAAGCTTGCGGAGCAATGGTCGAAGCTTTCGGAGTACGCGCTTAAAAAGGGCGTGCTTATAATGGGCGATATGCCCATATACTGTGCGTATGACTCGGCGGACTGCTGGGCGTACAGGGCGAATTTCCGCATTGACGGCTCCGGGCGGCCTATTGAGGTCGCGGGCGTTCCGCCGGATTATTTCAGCGAAACAGGTCAGCTCTGGGGAAATCCCGTCTATGACTGGAAATACATGAAAAAGGACGGCTTCTCGTTCTGGATGGCTCGCCTGAACCGCGCTTCTGAGCTTTACAGCATACTCAGAATAGACCATTTCAGGGGATTCGCGTCCTATTATGCCGTGCCGTCGGACGCTCTCGACGCAAGGGAGGGCGAATGGAAAAAGGCAGAGGGACGCAAGCTGTTTGATATGGTGAAGGCTTCGGGCTTGAATACCGAGATAATCGCCGAGGATTTGGGCTTCATAACAAGGGACGTCAAGCTGCTGCTCACGCATACGGGCTTTGCCGGTATGCAGGTCTTGCAGTTCGCGTTCGACGGAAACAAGAAAAATCCGCATCTGAACAAGAGATGGAGCGGCGATATAAGGACGCTCAAAAACAAGGTCGCGTATACCGGCACGCATGATAATCCGCCCCTTGCCGCATGGTGGGACGAGGCGGATGAGAACACAAGGCAAAGAGCCGCCAAGTACGCAAAGGGACGGGAGATGCCCATGGGACTTGTCAAGGCACTCGCGGAGTCGGATGCCCGCTATGTTATAATACCGGCGCAGGATGTGCTGACGCTTGGACAAAATGCAAGGCTCAATACGCCGGGAACTCCTTCGGGGAACTGGACATGGCGTTTGAAGGAGGAGCTTTTGGAGCCGCTTGCAGAGGGAATAAAGAGATTATTTGATTGAGGAGATTTTTCAATATGTTGATGGACGCAAAGGGGATCATCAGAAGGGCGGAGGAGGAGCTTCGCTCGGAGTATCTTGTAGAGCTGAATGAGGCGACCGTCGTTCAGCTTCACCGTGCCATATCCAACGCGGTCATGTATGCCGTTTCGGACGATTGGCGCAGGAGCAGGCGCGCCCATGAGCAGACAAGACGGGCTTACTATCTTTCGGCGGAGTATCTGACGGGACGCATGGTCTTTAACAATCTGTACTCGCTCGGCTTGCTCGATGAGGTCGCAAGGCTCTTAAAGCTGCGCGGAGTGGATATATCCGTAATGGAGGATATAGAGGACTGCGGTCTTGGCAACGGCGGTCTCGGCAGGCTTGCCGCGTGCTTCCTTGACAGTGCGGCGACGCATGACCTCCCTCTGGAGGGCTATGGTCTGCGCTACAAGTTCGGTCTTTTTAAACAGGATTTCAAGGACGGGTTCCAGCTTGAGCTTGCCGATAACTGGCAG
Source organism: uncultured Eubacteriales bacterium (assembly GCA_902787375.1). Classification (GTDB taxonomy): domain Bacteria; phylum Bacillota; class Clostridia; order Christensenellales; family CAG-138; genus UBA3857. Next base: position 4,628 of record CADAGD010000039.1, on the reverse strand, counting down.
AGGCAGGGCGATCCGTGGAGCCGCCGCCGCGACGATAAGACCATCACGGTGGAGTTTGACGGACAGAAGGTGCTGGCAGTACCCTATGATATGCCGATAATAGGCTATGGAACCGATAACATAGGCACTCTGAGGCTCTGGCAGTCGGAGCCTGTGGAGGAGCTGAATTTCGCGCTCTTCAACGCGCAGGAGTACGCCGAGGCGGTGCGCGAGAAGAATCAGGTCGAGGATATAACGAGGGTACTCTATCCCAATGACTCGACGGAGGTGGGAAAGAAGCTCAGATTGAAGCAGCAGTATTTCCTCTCGTCGGCGTCCATGCAGGATATTATCCGCCGCTATAAGCGCATCAGGGGCAATGATTTCACCGGCTTTGCCGCTCACGCGACCATACAGCTCAACGACACGCATCCAACGGTATCCATACCGGAGCTTATAAGGCTGCTGATGGCGGAGGGCATGGACTTCGATACCGCGCTCGATACCGCGGGAAAGACATTCAATTATACGAACCATACCCTGATGAGCGAGGCGCTTGAGAAGTGGAACGTCGAGCTTATCAGATCCGTTATCCCCGGAATACTCGATATAATAGAGCGCATTGACGAAAGGCTTGTGAGCGAGCTGCGCATGAGGAATGTTGACGCAGAGCGCGTTCAGAGGATGCGCATAGTTGACGGCGGCATGGTGCATATGGCAAGGCTTGCCGCATACGTTTCCACATACATAAACGGAGTTGCCGAGATACATTCCGAGCTGCTCAAGACGAGCGTGCTTGCCGACTGGTACGCGGTGTATCCCGAACGCTTCCTCAATATGACGAACGGAATCACTCAAAGACGATGGCTGGGATTGTGCAATCCGGAGCTTTCACAGCTCATAGCCGAAAGAATAGGCTGGGGCTTCCTGACCGACCTTTCAAAAATAGCGGAGTTCAGAAAGTACATCGACGAGGATTGCGTCAGGCGTTTCAGGCTCATAAAGCACGATATGAAGGCCAGGCTCTCGCATATCATCTCCGAAAAGGAGCGCGTTTCGATACCCGCTGATTTCGTATTCGACGTTCAGGTCAAGCGTATGCACGAGTATAAGCGTCAGTTGATGAACGCGCTGTCCATAATGCACATCTATTACGCGATAAAGAACGGCGAGCTTGCGGATTTCCCCAAGACGGCGTTCATATTCGGAGCCAAGGCGGCTCCGGGCTATCTGATGGCAAAGAATGTCATCAAATTCATAAACGACATAGCCGTGCTTGTGAACAATGACGCGGATGTGAATGACAGAATGCGCGTGGTGTTCGTCCGCAACTATAACTGCTCGTACGCCGAGCATATAATACCCGCCGCCGATATTTCCGAGCAGATATCTCCCGCCGGTACGGAGGCTTCCGGTACGGGCAATATGAAGCTGATGCTGAACGGAGCCGTCACATTGGGAACCTATGACGGAGCCAATATCGAGATAGTTGAGGAAGCCGGTGAGGAGAACAACTACATATTCGGAGCGCGCGTCGATGAGCTTAACCGCATACGCCCAAACTATGTTCCGCGCGATATTTATAACTCGGACGGTATAGTCAGAAGGGCGGTCGATTCGCTCGTAAACGGTACGGTTGCCCGCAATGAGGAAAGCGCGAAGGTTCTCAGGGAGATATACGATTCCCTGCTCACAGGGGATTGGCGCAAGCCCGACTACTATTTTACGCTGTATGACTTCCGCAGCTATATTGACACAAAGCTGCGCGCCATATATGACACAAGGGATGAGCAGGGTTTTGCCCGCAAATGCCTGAATAATGTCGTTTCGGCGGGCAAATTCTCAAGCGACAGGACTATCTGCCAGTACGCGGAAAGCATCTGGCATATAGGCAGCTTGAAGCAGAGCGACGAGGATTCGGAGCAGTTGTGAGCTTTGTGAAAAAGCATTAATATATATATCCGCCCGGCTTGTTTTTTCAAAAGGCTCGGTTATAATAATAGCAGAATAAACATAAGGAGGAATCCACAATGGAAATCAATAAGAATATGACAATAACCGATATACTTGCCGTTGATAACGGCATTGCCAACATACTGATGGCAAGCGGTATGCACTGCCTCGGCTGCGTTATGGCGAGCGGTGAGAATCTTGAGCAGGCATGCGCCGTTCACGGCATCGACTGCGACCAGCTTGTAGCAACCATCAATGATTGGCTCGCAAGCAAATAAGAGAGATTTTTAAGGGCTGCCTTATTCGATATGGCAGCTTGCAGCCTGTTAAAAACTCTTCGGGGGTGCGGGGGCCGCAGCCCCTGCCCGCTGCAATCGCTCGCGGCAGCATGTATGTCGTGAGCGGACCAATTGCGTTTTCGTAATTGGTTCCTATATTTTTGAATGGCCGTCCTTTTCTTAAAAGCAATCGGCTTTTAAGAAAAGACAATTCAAAAATGCAATTCGTCGAAAAAGTCGAACAGACTTTTTCGACAGCCAAAGGGCTGCCTTATTTGATCGGGCAGCCCATATTAATATGGAGGCAGCATGAAAAGAATACTGATGATACTCATGGCTTCATTGCTTTTGGCGTTTGGAGCCTGCGCTCCCGCGAGTGATGAAAGCGGACAAGCCGACGCGGGGTATAAAAAGCTTCTGGATGTGGGCATTAAGCTTCCTTCGGGCTGTACCGAGGAGCTTGTGAAGAGCGTCATTCATCCGTCGGAGCTGGCATTCGATATCGAGGATTACAAGAAAAACGGCAAGGACTATATGGAGATGGTATGCTCCGAGCTGAATGATAAGGGCAGGGAGTATGCCGAGAAGTACGGAGACGACTGGAAGCTCTCCTATGAGATAACGGAAGCCGTCGAAAAGGATGCGGAGGGCATCGAGCAGTATAAGAAGTTCGATGGATTCTATTTTGACAGATACGGCATACCTGTCGATGAGTTCCGGGCGGTCACGTTCGTCAAGGTAAAAGTGCATATCGAGGGCTCGAAGGGCTCCGCCGACAAGGACAGGACGATCCAATGCTTCCAAATAGGGGACGAGTGGTACTCGCTTTACGCGGTAAGGATGGGACTCGGATTCTGACGGATTTTACATGTCCTTTACAAAACTTTACGAAAACATGATAGATAAACGCGGGAAGCGCGGTTATAATCATGTCACACGGTTGAAAGACGCGGTATGAAATAATAATGGAGGAAGAAAATGAAGAAAACTGTCAAGATACTGATCGCGGCAATCGTACCCCTGGTACTGGTAATACTGGCAGCCACCTGCTTTACCACGGTACCCACGGGCTACACGGGAATAGTCACCACACTCGGAAAGGTGGAGGGATATACCTTTGACGCGGGATTCCATATAAAGGGGCCGTTCCAGAAGGTTATCAAGATGGACAACCGTACCCAAAAGGCGGTGGAGGAACTTCAGGCGTTCTCGTCCGACATACAGCAGGTGGACATCTCGATAGCGGTCAACTATTCGATAGACCAGTCCACGGCGGAAAAGCTCTATAAGACGGTCGGCGAGGAGTATTATTCCAAAATACTCTATCCGAGGCTGCTTGAGAACACCAAGGCGGTTTTCTCCAAGTATACAGCCGAGAAGCTGATAGCCTTCCGTGAAACGCTTTCGAGCGAGATAACCAATCTGGTGGTCGAGGATGTTTCCTCGTTCGGCATAACCGTTGAAGCCATAAGCGTGCAGGACATCGACTTTACGGACGCTTTCACGAATGCGGTCGAGGCGAAGCAGGTCGCTCAGCAGAATAAGCTGACCGCCCAGACACAGCAGGATCAGCTCACAATGGAGGCTCAGCAGGAGGCGCAGCGTCAGGTCATAAAGGCGCAGGCGGATGCGGAGCAGGCTAAGATCGCCGCCGAAGCCGACCTTGAGGTCACAAAGATTCAGGCGGACGCCGCCGAGTACGCAGGCAGAAAGGAAGCCGCCAAGAATGAGGCGATAGCCAAGAGCATCACCAAGGAGCTTGTGAATTATTACTACATCCAGCAGTGGGATGGCAAGCTGCCCGCAACCGTTCTCGGTGACAGCGCGAATCTGCTCTTTAACATGGATTGACGGAATTGTAAACGATAAGCTCTCCGCAAAAAGGCGGGGAGCTTTTTTCATCCCCTTGCACAGGGGCGGCGGTTTGCTCGTCCGTTCCCTTGCCTGATCTGTATAAACTTTTCAGCGGCAAAAACCCAATATCCCATGTTTTCATATGCAGCAAGAATGACAAAGCACATTGGCTCCCATCGTCAAGGGGAGCTGTCAGCCGAGCAAAGTGAGGATGACTGAGGGGTTGAAAGCAGCTTAAAAACTCAAGCGGCGTAAGGGGAAACGACCCTTCCGTCTTGGAGGGCTGAAGCCCTCCAATCCACCTCCCCTTACGCAGGGGAGGCAAAGAACCTCAGCCCAAGCAGCTACTTCCTACCCAATAGTATTTGAAAAAAGCTTTATGGAAACGTTCAAGGCGAGAACGCAACCTTGGCTCCCATTGTCAAGGGGAGCTGTCAGCCGAGCAAAGCGAGGATGACTGAGGGGTTGAAAGCAGCTTAAAAACTCAAGCGAGATAAGGGAAGCAACCCCTCCGTCGCGGCGGCTTTACCGCGCCGCGCCACCTCCCCTGACTCAGGGGAGGCA
>CADAGD010000038.1 GCA_902787375.1 uncultured Eubacteriales bacterium | reverse complement strand
AGAATTCGGTCTGTACTCGGATGCCGTTTTCTCTGTTTCCCATTATACACCATCCTGTACAGTTTTTACCCCCTCCGTGTCCAGTTTTAGTTTACCAGTACACGTTTGGACTGCACGATCCCGACCTTCCCTGCGTAAGGTGGCTTTGAGGCAGTATGCAGAATGCCGAAAAGATGAAAGGGTCGTTTTCACATATCTCACTTGGTTTTTTGAAGTTATTTTCAACCCCTCAGTCATCCTCGCTTTGCTCGGCTGACAGCTCCCCTTGCACAGGGTAGACATGTGAACTTGTCATCTTTTAAATAGATAAAATCAATACGGAGAATCATTCCCTGTTTTATGGACTGCACGCTCCCGACCTTCCCTGCGTAAAGGAAGGTCGGTCTACTGACAAAGTCCGTTTTTCCTTGGATTCCTCTTTGAGAGGAAGCTGTCAGACATAGTCTGACTAACGAGGGCAGAAGCAGCGGCTCTATAAAAATCGTAGTCATTTTTTTTACCACCTCATCAGTCAGACTTCGTCTGACAGCTTCCCCTCAAAGGGGAAGCCAAGGAAAGCAGACTTTGTCCGTAATCTGAAATGTTTCTCATGAAACATCCCTTACATGCTAAATAAATTGTTTCCCGTGAAACATTTTTTGCAGATCTATTCGCTTCATCTTATAAGTCCTCATCACAGCCGCTTGGTGAAAGTTATTTTACCGCTCAATTAAAATGTTTCCCGTGAAACATTTCCTCAAAAACTGTCGCATAATCAAATAAGCGGTTGCATAAGCGGCGTTTTTTTATTATAATAGGAATGAAAGAATGCCGCGCTGCGGCTTACAAATAAACTGGAGTTCATATGACTAAGATAATTGCTATTGCCAATCAGAAGGGTGGCGTTGGAAAGACCACGACGGCGGTAAATCTTGCCGCGTGCGTGGCGCAGGAGGGTCGGAAAGTGCTTCTTGTGGATGTTGACCCTCAGGGGAACGCCACGAGCGGTGTGGGTGTTGAAAAGGATGCTTGCGAGTACAGTGTATACGACGCCATTATAAACGAGATAGATGCCGAAAAGACCATTCAGCACACGAAGGTTGAGGGGCTTGACGTTATTCCTTCGAGGATAGAGCTTGCCGGTGCGGAGGTCGAGCTTGTTTCGATGCTTGCCCGTGAGCGGAAGCTTCGCACGGCGTTAAAGCGCGTTGCGAAGAACTATGATTATGTGTTCATAGACTGTCCGCCCTCCCTTGGGCTTTTGACGCTGAATGCGCTTACCGCGGCGGACAGGCTTCTTGTTCCGATACAATGCGAGTATTATGCGCTTGAGGGGCTTGCACAGCTAATGAACACCGTCAAGCTCGTCCGTCAGCATCTCAATGAGGATGTGGAGGTCGAGGGCGTCGTTATGACCATGTATGACGCTCGAACCAATCTCTCGCCCATGGTCGTTGGCGAGGTCAAAAAATTCTTTAAAAACAAGGTATACGATACCGTCATTCCCCGCTCCGTGCGTCTGGGAGAGGCTCCGAGCTTCGGATTGCCCATAACCCTGTACGATCCAAAGAGCGCGGGCGCGAAGGCGTATGTAAATCTGGCAAAGGAGCTTCTGGAAAGAGATGGCAAACAAGAATAATAAGGGGCTCGGAAAAGGGCTTGATTCGCTGTTCGGCTCATATGAAGCCAAGGAAACGGATGTTGTCAGGATGATTTCCGTTGACCTTATTGACAATAACCCGGAGCAGCCGCGCAAGAGCTTCAATGAGGAAAAGTTGAATGAGCTTGCGGAGTCGATACAGCAGCATGGAATTGTCCAACCGTTGATAGTGCAGAAAAGGGATGAACGCTATACGATAATCGCGGGCGAACGCCGCTTCCGTGCAGCGAGGATAGCCGGTCTGCGTGAGGTTCCGGCGATAGTCCGCGAGATGGACGGCAGAGAGGTCATGGAGGTCGCGCTTATTGAGAACATACAGCGTGAGAACCTCAACCCCATCGAGGAGGCGGCGGCTATCCGCTTCCTTATGAAGGAGCATGATCTGACGCAGGAGGAGGTCGCAAAGAGGCTTTCAAAGAGCAGACCCGCCATTGCCAATTCGGTAAGGCTGCTTCAGCTTCCCGACGACGTTCAGGATTATCTGCGCGAGGGACGCATACAACCGGGACATGCCCGTGTGCTTGCCGCGATAGAAGACGATATGCTCCTGCAAAAGACCGCTGAAAAATGCGCCGAGAGCGGATGGTCTGTCCGCGAAACCGAGGAGCAGGTCAAAAAGGCGATAACTCTGGCGGAGCTTCATAAGCGTCCGCGCAGGTCGAGAAGGCTTTCCAACGATCTCTCAGCCGCGAGAAGCCGCATGAGGGAAAGGCTCGGCACGAGGGTCGATATTCAGGGCGATGAGAACAAGGGCAAAATAATAATCGAATACTATACCGACGAGGGGCTGCAATCCATATACGAAGCGATAATGGGTGACGACGCATGAGCGTGGAGATTAAGCCCGGCGAGAGGATTGACGACCTCCAGTACAAGGGCTTAATGATAATCCAGAACGACAGCGGATTCAGATTTGGAACGGATTCGGTGCTGCTTGCGGGCTTCGTGAACGCCTCGCCGCGAGATAAGGTTATCGACATGGGCAGCGGCACGGGCGTGATCGCCATACTTGTGCAGGGGCGCACGGGCGCGAAGCTCACCGCGCTTGAGATACAGGGCGTGCAATGCGATATGGCACGCCGTTCCGTTGCAATGAACGAGCAGCCAATAGAGGTCATTGAGGGCGATATGCGCCATGCGGAGGGGCTTCGGGAAAGCTTTGACGCGGCGGTGTGCAATCCTCCATACTACCCTGCATCCGGAGGTCGCGTATCCAAAAAGGGCGAGGGCGAGTTTGAAGGCGTTGCGACGCATGATCTGTTCTGCACTCTGGATGAGCTGGCGAAGGCCGCATCAAGGCTCATCAGATTCGGAGGTAAGTTCTTCCTTTGCTGTCCCGTGGAAAGGCTTTCCGAGATGATCGTTGCGCTGACGGCAGAAAAGCTTGAGCCCAAGCGCATGAGGCTTGTCGCGTCAAGACCGGATAAAGCCCCCTACCTCGCGCTTATAGAAGCCAAAAAAGGCGCGGCTCCGGGACTTATAATGGAAAAACAGCTCACGGTGTGCGATGAAAGCGGAAACTACACCGAGGAAACACGACGAATTTATCATAGGTGAAATGGATTCTGATAACAAAAAAATAGCATATCCTGCCGAAGCCGATTCGGAAAACAAAAGCAGCGCATTGCCGGCTAAGCTGTATCTTTGCGCTACCCCGATAGGAAATATGGGCGATATAACGCAGAGGGTGCTTGACGCGCTCGAAAACGCCGAGGTCATATTCTGCGAGGATACCCGAAACTCAGGTGCGATGCTGTCAAGGCTCGGTATTAAAAAACGCCTTGAGAGCTGCCATGAGCATAACGAGGAGGCTGCGGCGGAGCGCGTGGCGGAGCTTGTGCTTGCGGGAAAACCCGTGGCGTATATATCCGACGCGGGAATGCCCTGCATATCCGATCCAGGAGAACGGCTCGTCCGAAAGTGCATCGAAAAGGACGTGCCTTTTGAAGTGCTGCCGGGCGCATCGGCATCGCTTACCGCCGTCATACTGAGCGGGCTTTCCTCAAAACGAATATTCTTTGCGGGGTTCCTCCCCCGTGAGAACAGGGAACGCAATGAGCTGCTTGCCGATATAAAACGCATAAGCGCGACCTCGGTCATCTATGAAAGCCCCTATCGCGTCGCTCCCACATTGGCGGAGCTTTTAAGCTTGCTCGGAAACCGCCGCGCGGCTGTTGTGCGCGAAATAACAAAGCTCCACGAGCAAACCGTCAGAGGTCGGCTTGCAGAGCTTGAGGAAAAATATCGGGATACACCGCCCAAGGGCGAGTGCGTCATAGTCGTGTCCGGCGAGGTCGAAGCGGATGATGCGTTCACGGAAAGCCTCGATGATACACTCGTAAGATTGCTCGGCGAGGGCATGAGCGTTAAGGACGCCGCAAAACAGGCCGCCCTCTTGCATGATGTTTCCAAACAGGAGGCGTATAAACGCGCTGTGGAGATGAGGAGATAAGCGTTAATAACCTGCCGTGTTCATTGAAAGCAAGCGGTTTAATATGGCTTCTCCCACGCACTGAGCTATAAAAAAGAGAGAATACAGTACTCGATAATGCGGCGTCGGTTCTATATGCTCAATACACGGTATGCTCCGGTAATCGAAAAATACGTCGTATACTCTTATCACTGGTAATAGATATGCGGGCTTCGATATAGATCAATACACATTAGAAGAAGTGACAGTTTGAATGAACAGACATCCCGGCTTTGTTTTGAAAGGTATTCTTCAAAATACATTAAAAAAAAAAACGGTAAACTTTTTGTACATATTTGCGGCTTTTTTGCAAATATGTACAATAAGTATTGACTTTTTCAAGCATAATAGCGTATAATAATAGTGATATAACATTAAAGCGTATATACATAAGGAGGAGGAGTTTAAGATGCTTGTTAATTTTCGTTTTAAAAATTGCCGCTCGTTCTACGACGAAACCATATTATCCATGCAAGCTACTTCCGATGAGGCTTACCGTGAGCTGAACACCTTTAACGCGGGAGCGATGCTCCCAAAGGCCGAAAGAGAGCTTATTAAGTCTGCCGTCATTTTCGGAGGAAATGCTACGGGAAAGTCGAATGTTCTAAAAGCCTTTACCTACATGAAAAACGTAGTGTACCTTTCATCTGCTCAGCTTCCTGTCCTCGCTTCCAACGAAAGTTTCGCCTTAAAAGTTGGGGCTGATATGGAGGAAAGCCTTTACGAGGTAGAGATAGTTCAAAATGGGAAGTTCTATAAATATGGCTTTGAGCTATGCGAGGGAAAGGTAAAAAGAGAATGGCTGTATAGGCGTGAAGCAAGAATGACGAGGGTTTTTGAACGCAATAACGGTGAACTCAAGATTACCGGGGAATCTGCACAGTCGATAAACCTTATCAAGGTATCGGATGCCACGCTGTTCCTTTCCATTGGCAACAACTTTAATCTTGCCTCTAATGTGTATTTGACCGATGTAATGGAGTGGTTCACAAATGCTCGTGTCGTCTTTGATAATAAGGGCTCAAGCAACTCTCTTGATATTTATGACGAAAAAAACGGGAAGTATAAGGTACAAGCACTCGAAATACTCAAGCGCGCCGATATAGGTATAACCGACTTCAATGTTATCAAGGATAAGGTTGCCGGCTCGGATCCGGAGAGTATAATGAAGCTCAACATGATGATCCAAAGCAATCCCGATAGATTTGCTGGTCAAATCAAAGAGGAAGATGACGGTTATTACAAGACGGATTTGAAGACCGCTTTCGATATCTATGACGATGGAGGGGATATTGTCGGTCAAAAGGATGTTATGCTGTTCAAGGAAAGTGGTTTCAATTCCGAGGGGACTGTTCGGTTGCTTGATTATCTGGGATGGATACTTGCCGCGCTCGACAATGGACGCGTCATATTCATTGACGAGATAGATTCGCGTCTGCATTTCCTTGTTGTGGACTATATTGTAAAGCTATTCAATTCCATTGAGAACAATCCCAAGAACGCCCAGCTTATATGCACCGCTCATAATGTGATGCTCATGGACGACGGGCTGCGACGCGATCAAATCTATTTCACAAGCAAGGACAGCCGCGGGCGCAGCACACTTGTTTCGCTTGCCGATTATACCGGCGTGCGAAAAACCGATTTATTCAGCAAGCGATACCTTGCTGGCTTCTATGCCGCTATCCCTGACATGATGGCAGATAGGGAGTGAATCCGATGGCAAGAAAGGTTAAAAAGCTCTCCCAACGGGATAGATTCACTATTATAACCAATGGCAAGGAGAGTGAGAAAAACTACTTTGAAGCGCTCAGAGGCATAAATCGTTCGATTTTCAATATTGACGTCAAGTTCGAAAATGCGGATCCGACTCATCTTGTTGAAAGAGCTCTGCGCGAAAAAAAGACGTCCAATCAGGTGTGGATCGTGTTTGACAAGGATGAGTTTCCAAATGAAGCCGTTTATAATGCAATTTGGACTGCCCGCAAAAACGGCATAGGCGTTGCTTTTTCCAACGCCGCGTTTGAGGTATGGCTTTTAAATCATTTCAAAGAATTCTCTATCGAGAAAAAGTCAAATGAGCTTTTGTCCATACTCGATTCCACGCTCAAAGAGAACGGCTATACAAAGGACTATCAAAAGAACGATGCCGATTTGATTAAGAGGGCGTTCATACCTCGCCTTGATGTGGCAGTTCAAAACGCCGATGTTTCGCTGCAAAAAAGGATTGCAGATCATAATTTGCAAAATCCAAACAATAATAGCTATCCTTATTGCGATTGGAACTCCTGTACGACCGTGCATAAGCTTGTTAAGGCGTTGAAGCTGAAATGAAAGATAAGATAGTAGAATTATGTTGTAAAATTTAGCACAGGGGACGGTCTGTATAAGCAAGCCGTCCCCAATTTTTATCCAATCAGTTATTCCCCTGAAACCATTTTTCGACGAAGTTTTCGAGTGAGCCGATAATTTCCGGGGTTATACGGGAGGCAGCCGAGCCTTGAGCGAAGGCGGGGCTTCCGCCGCCCTTACCGTTGACGAGGGCATTGACGGCTTTAACGAGTTCATTCATGGGAGCGGATTCGCCGTCAGCACGGAGGGCTCTATAGCAGGTACACCCATCCTTTATGCCGAAAACGAGCGCGACGCGGGCATTATGCGAAACGAGGCTTTCGGAGAGCATTTTGACGTCGTTTGCGCCGAAGCCGTCGATGGTGGTTATGGCGATTTTGCGGGCATCGTTCGCGGCAATCAAATCGCAGAGAGCCTGAGTGCGGGCTTTGAGATCGCGCTTGGCGCTATTCAGCTCGTCGGACTGCTTACGGACGGCGGCGGGAAGCTCCTCGCGGGATGTGGAATAGCTCCTTGCCATTGCCGTGACGGAGCGGGTCAGCTCATTCGCGGCATTTACCGCCCTTGAGCCACAGGCGAACCAGATGCGTGTGCCGCCCTTATATTTCTGGGAATCGGATATTCTTATGTAGCCCACCTCGCCTGTGCTTGCGCAATGCGTGCCGCAGCAGGTGCAGGAATCTATCTCGCCGCCGCCTATGAACACAACCCGAATATCGTCCGACTTTATATCGGATTTCTTTCGGAGGTTTATTTGGGCAAGTCTCTCGTGGTTCATATGCTCGGCGGTGACGGGCAGATTGCGTCTTACGGCATTGTTCGCCTCCGCCTCAAGATTGGAGAGCGCGTCCTCATCGAGGAACACGTCGAGGTCTATCGTGCAGTAATCGGCTGCCATATGGAAGCCCACATTCTGCGCTCCGCAGAGATTGTGCGCGACGCCGGAGAGTATGTGTTCGCCCGTGTGCTGTTCGGAGTGATCAAGACGCCTTGCAATGTCAAGCTCCACGCGGCAGCGGCTGCCGACCTCAACGGGGGCGGCGCAGGTGTGATAGATGACGCCGTCCTTTTCGTGCGCGTCCAGTATCCGTATGCCGTCAATGGTTCCGTGGTCGGCGGGCTGTCCGCCGCCTTCGGGGAATATTATGCTTCGGTCGAGAGTTACAATGCAGCCCTCGGCTGTTTTTTCGCAGGATAATACGGTTGCCTCGCAGGAGGTCATAAAAGGCGTGGTATAGTAAAGCTTTTCTGTCATATGTATTGCTCCGTTGTATTAAGTGGATAATGAACTGATGCCCTGTGAAAGCATCGGTTTTAAGCGGTTTGTTTCCGGTCAGGCTGAGATGTTCTCCCGCGCTTTATTCGGTAATTACAGGGATATATTTCGCAGGAGATTATCAACCGATCGTTTCACGATTTTGACCATCCGGTGAATGGTCAAAAAGGTTGATAACGCAGGATTCGCCTGAGGGTTGACTTTGAACAAATGCTTTATTCAAGGTCTATGTGGCGCGTACGTTTCCCTCGCAGAGAAGCTGCTTTAGACTATGGACAAAGTCTGCTTTACTCAGCTTCCCCTTGAGTAGACAATGATTAATTAACGTCTTGAGAATGAGCTGATTTAAAGCATATAGCTTTCAATCGATTTTTGCCGTTCTACCCTGCCGTTTTTCAGAAAAAGCAAGGATATTTCTCGCAGGAGCGGTAAATCTTGCTTGATTTATCGAGATTCCGCGCCTATCGCGGCGCGTGCGCGCTGACCCGCGCGGCTCCCGTTGGTCGCATGTGTATTGCTCCGTTGTATTGATTAATTGACGCGCAGTATGAATATCATGGGCGTAAGGCCGCCCGCTTCGGTGCGCTGTTGGGAGAGTATTGTGAGTTTTTGACCCTGTTCGCGTATAAGACGCTTGAGGAGCGTGAACTCCATCGTATAGAGTATCGCAATGCCGCCCTTTTTCACGAGCTTGGGGAGCTTTGCGAGCAGTCCGCTGTAGAGCTTTTCGCAGGAGGAATGATCCCCGACGCGGTTGCCGAAGGGCAGATTCGCTATAAGCTCATCATAGGGGCGGTGGCACTCGAAACGGAGTATGTCGTTGACTGTGTATTTGGCGTTGACGCCTGAAAGCGCGGTATTGCGTCTTGCGACGTCTATCGCGCTGTGAGCAATATCGACGCCTGTGAGGGATTGGCATGGCGAGAGCAGTCCTCTTTCTATAAGGAAGGTACCGCTGCCGCAGCATGGGTCGATGACCCTTGCGTTGACGGAGAGATAGTCCTGCGCAAGACGCAGCACCGCCGCCGCGACGCACGGGGACATGGAGGCGGGTATGGATTCCGCCCTGTAAAGGAAGCGTTCATCCCTGAATGTATAGAGCTTCATATAGAGCCTTGCGGTTTTATCGTTGCCCTCCACGCGAAGCTCCGCCTCATAATCCGACGGATCATTGGCAAGGCTTTCGTTTTCCATTGCGTTGGCTATGTTTTTCACAAGCTCCTGACGGTCGAGCTTTCCCTCGGCGGAGCTTATGTTCACCTCAACGCGGAACCTGTACGGCGGCTCGCCCTCATGTGTTTCGCGCATGAACGCCTCTATAAAGGGGGCTGCCTTGGCTGCTATGGCATTGGGAGCCATGGAGCATTGGGCTATCGGAAAGAGCGCCTCCTTGAAGCAGCGCGCCTCATAAAGCTCCGCGAGGTCGGAAACGGTGGTTTTCAGGCTGTCATGCCTTGTGTCCCTGACCTCGAAGCCCAAGTCCTCCAGCTCATCGGCAAGCTGGCGCGTCAGAAGATCGGGAGCGCGAAGCTCGACCTCATGCTCCGCCTTGAGTCCTGTGTATGTATGAGCCGATTTGGGACGCAATGAGCGCAGAGCAAGCGTAAGCGCGTCCACCTCGGCATTGTAATGCTTTATCTCGGTTTCATCCGCGGCGGGAGCCGGAACGTATGCTTTGAGAAATTCACATGCCCTCTCGCCGCCCAAGGTTCCTATCGCAAGTATCATGCTTGCGCGGACGAATCGTTGCTCCTCGGATTTAAGAGCATTTATAAGCTCGTCGGTATACTCCGTAAGCTTGAGTGCGCCCATGAGCCTCGCCACATTGCGGCGAAGCTTGGGACTTTCGGAGCCGAGGGCTTTAATGAGCGCGTCCGTAAAAGCCTCGTTCTCACGAAGCTTTATTATATGCGCCTTGCTGTTCGTCAGTCTCAGCAGAAGCGCGGACGCCGCGCCGCTGTCAATGAACATATAGGCGGCGGTTTCGAGAAGCGCGTCCTTATCGACGTTCATCGACGCCAAAGCTTCGGCACCGTTGGGCTTGGCAAGCTGTTCCGTTATCTCATCCCTTGTGAGCTTCCTCATGCTTTTTCCTCCGTAATATGCGAATGTGCGAATATGCGGGATTATCCGCGTCTTTCAGCCGCTTTGAATATCTCGGCGAGAACCTCGTCGGTTCCGTCAAGGAGCGAATCCTTTTGCATCATGGAGCGCATCCCATCCCGCTTCGACCACAGCTCGCCTATCATGCGGACAAGCGTTTCGCTCGTTATATCCTTCTGATCGAGCTTCATGGCATAGCCCTTTTTCACAACATAGTCGGCGTTCAATATCTGATCGCCGCGGCTCGCCTCCAAGGGGAGGGGTATGAGCAGAGCGGGTATGCCCAGCGACATGAATTCGAATACGGCGTTCGCGCCGGCTCTTGATATGACTATGTCCGTCGCCGCCATCATGTCGGGAAGCTCCTTGCCCACATACTCGAACTGACGGTAGCCGGAGGTCTTTATGCCGCTGTCCACCTTGCCCTTTCCGCAAAGATGCACCACGTCGAACGTCTTCAAAAGTTCGGGAAGCGCGGCCCTTACGCCGTCGTTGACTGCCGCCGCTCCGAGGCTTCCGCCCATGACCATCAGCACGGTTTTTTTGCCCGAAAATCCCATCGCCTCAAGCCCTTTTTCACGCACGCCGTCATACAGCTCAGGACGAATCGGGGTTCCCGTATGAACCATCTTTTTGGCTATCTTGGCGTCGGATTTTCCTATGGTGTCCTCGAATGTTACGCAGACCGTGTCGGCGTACTTGGAGGCTATCCTGTTGGCAAGCCCCGGCGTGTAGTCGGATTCATGGCATACAACGGGATATTTGCCCGCCGCCGCCATTACGACGGGAACGCTCACAAAGCCGCCCTTTGAAAATACCACGTCGGGCTTCAAGTCGTTCACGAGCCGCTTTGCCTGGCGTATGCCCTTTAAAACCTTGAAGGGACTGGCAAGATTCCTCAGCGAGAAATACCGCCTGAGCTTGCCCGATTCTATCGGATGGAATGTTACGCCCTCGATGGATGAGATAAGCCCGTACTCGATGCCGTCCTTCAAGCCCGCGTAGTGTATCTCGAACCCATGCTCACGAAGTCCCTTCATCAATGCTATGTTCGGGGTGACGTGTCCGGCGGAGCCGCCGCCCGTCATAAGAATCTTTTTCATATTCGCAATGCCCGCAAACTCCGCGGGCTTCCTCCTTGTTTCCCTTTGCTTATATACTATTCCGCGGCGGCTTCGTTGGGTTACTGCAAGCCGACTCGCTTTGCGGAATGTTCTTTTTGCCATTCATACCCACTATATTTTACAACATTTTTCGTCCGAGGTAAAGAGTAAAAATAAATATGCTGCCATGTGTCAGCAGCATGTCAGCACGCCGCGCCGCGATAGGCGCGGTTGCCCGGTTCATTGCCGATCTTTGATTATACTCTGACCAATATAGCGGTCAAAAAATATCTTCATTTGGTCGCAATATCAATACTATCAGAGCTTTCTGATTTAATCAGCATTTACTCAAGTCGTGCAGACATTATAGCATTTTATACATTGTCAATCATCCCGCCGCATTTATTTGCCGAATATCCGGCGGCAGCTCATGTAAAAAAGAACCGGATGCTCAATGTATACCTTAGCTGGCGCATCGGCAGCAGTATTGCCGCATTTGTAAAATCTGTGTAATTTTTTGGAAAGCAATATTGATATTCATTCAAAACAGGTATATCATTAAATAAAGATTTTCAAGCAGGAGAAACGAACATGGGATTCTATGAACGATTAAGACAATTTATGATGGGAAGATATGGCGGTGACAGCCTCAACACCGTGCTGAGTACGGCGTCGTTCGTTGGCTTTATTGCCGGAATGATAGGGCGTGCGGCGGCTCCGAGGAGTGTTGCCGGGCTTATTATATGCTGGGTGCTGTATCTTGTCGCGTTTGCCCTTATGGGGTTCAGCATTTTCAGGACGCTGAGCAGGAATCTCGTCGCACGACGCGCCGAGTATGAATGGTATAGAAGCCATATAAAGGCTCCCCTGCAAAAGCGGCGCAATGAATCGAAAATCAGACGCGCCCAAGCCGCTACCCACCGCTTCTTTAAATGCCCCAAATGCCGCCAGACCGTGCGCGTTCCAAAGGGCAAGGGAAAGATCAAGATAACATGCCCCAAGTGCGGGAACAGCTTCGTGAAAAAGAGCTGAGGAACGCAGGGCATTACCTCCTTTGAATGTGTTAAAATTTCGATATTCTTGGCAATTATTCGCAGTATATGGACTTTAAGCGGAAAAACATGTATAAATCTTGACGATTAATAGAAACAATGGTAAAATACAGATAGCCAAAAAATCCAAAGGAGGATTAAGCTGTGGAAAACAAATGCTCTGTCAAACTGAGGAGGGGTAAAACCCCGACTTCTATTGATGGCATAATTAGCGATTTTGAAGGTTTAATGGATTAAATCCGAAAAGGAGATAAATATGAAAAAGAATGTATTAGCGGCAATCATAGCCGCGGCAGCCATGGCGGCGGCATTCGTCGGATGCAATCCCGACGAAACCAAGCCTGCGCCCACAGAAGCGGCGGTAACAGAAAATGCCGAAGCTACCACAACAGAAACAACCGAACCTGTCACCACGGAAACGGCTGAAAATACTGCTGAGGCTGTAACTCCCACCGAGGAATCAAAGTATGCCGTGCTTGATTTCAACGAGTGCGCCGAGGAGGTTTTAAGGCTCACGCCATGCAAGGATGAAAGTGAAAAGCTCCCCGAAGAGGGTGCTGATGATATGGTTCTTTATATTCAGGCGGATGGAACTCAGTTTGGCCCTGCATGGTTTGCAACTAATGGAGAAACGATCGCCGTATACGATATTGCGCATAGATTGATTACATATAATAATGGGAAACTTAATCATTTTGAAAAGAAGTATTTAAGCCGAGACGGATACGCATGTATGTCCGGTAATACCGTTTATACCCTAGAAGAAACGATCGATATAAGCAATGGTGATATTAACTCAAATCTACTCATGCCGGACGATTTGTATTTTGTTGTAATGAACGGATTCTTTGATGAAGATGGTGTTACGCCAAGTTGCTGTTATTCGCTCGGCAACGATACTGCCGAGCAGGAAAATGACCTGATTAAGTTTAGGCTTATGACCCTTCGTGAAAAAACAAAATGGGTGGATAAGGAAGAAGCGTTCATCAGGGAGGAGGCATATAATGGAGATATGACAACATTTACGTTCCCTCATGGTTCAAAATGGACAATTGACCGTTGCGGAAGCGAACTGATCGGCAAGGATGCGAACGGTTATTATTACTTTGATTTTATAGGGGAGAAGGACAGCGTTTATAAAATTGATTCATCTGGAAACATTATTTCAATGCTTGAGATTCCATTCACAAGTGATGAGCTATGGGCTCCGATATATAACTTCAACCTCCTTCCCGATGGCACGGTATACGTTGCGGCGGCTATGAACGACGCATATGTCATTTGGAAAATAAACATGTAAAAGCGTTTGCTTAATCTGCACCAAAAGGGACGGTTCTTTTTGGTGCAATTTCTAATCCGGAAGGGAGAATAACATGAAAAAGAATGTATTAGCGGCAATCATAGCCGCGGCAGCCATGGCATCGGCATTCGCCGGATGCAATCCCAATACTGACAAGCCCACTCCCACAGAAGCGGCGACAACTGAAAATGTTGAAGCTGCCGCAACGGAAACAAACGAACCTGTCAGCACGGAAACGGCTGAAAACACGGAGGAAGTTGTAAACCCCACAGATAAACCAAAGTGTGCCGTCCTTGATTTCAACGAGTGCGCCGAGGAGGTTTTAAGGCTCAAGCCTTACAAGGCTGAATGGGGGCAGCTCCCTGAAGATTTTGCCGGCGATACGGTTCTTTATGTGCAGGCGGATGGAACTTGGTTTGGCCCCGCATGGTTTGCAACGGATGGAGAAACGATCGCCGTAAATGACATTGCGGATAGATTGATTATCTATAACAACGGGGAGCTTAATCATTTTGATGAAATGTACCTCAGCAGCGATGACTATGCCTGTATGAGCGGAGATTACGTTTATTCTTCTCTGGAGA
>CADAGD010000037.1 GCA_902787375.1 uncultured Eubacteriales bacterium | reverse complement strand
AGCTTTCTGGCACGGCTTAAGGCGGCCCGGACCCCTGATGGTGACAGCCCGTATTCTTCTGCAAGTTCCTTTGAGGTGTACCCGTCAAAGTACCGTTTGATAAAGAGCTGGGACAGATCCGGCGGGAGCGAGGAAAGGATCATGGCTGTTTCGACTTCTGAGAAGCCGCCATCCGTTTCTTCCTCGGCCTGTATCTGGTTGTTCTGTTCTACGGTTCGCCTTCGGCAGGCATCATAGAACAGGTTTCTTGCCACCTTATACAGCCAAGCCCGGCGTTCCCTTTCTCCCAGTTCTTCCAGAAGATCCAGATTGGAAAGTGCCTTTATGAAGGTCTCCTGCAGTAGATTTGGAAAGTGCCTTTATGAAGGTCTCCTGCAGTAGATCCTCTGCATCACTGACATTTCCGCATATCATACAGCAGTATTTCAACAGTTCTGTCCGATACACGGTATATAGCTCTGTGATCATGGCACCCTCCTTTCCTTCGGCTTTCACTCTTATAACGTTTGAGAACAACAAAGTGTTTTTAGTATAGCTTATTTTTTTGACATCTCAGAAAATAGAAAACGAAAAATCCTCCGTAATTCTACATGAAAGCAGCAGACCGGGCAACCCTTGCGGGCTGCCCGGTCTTGTTTTTGCTGGGGCTTAGTGCAACAGCCCCTTCTGAAAACGATAAGACTTTCTTACGAGCCCCGGCCTAAGTGCCGGGGGAGTGATTGGTTATTTGTTTTTTTGACCGCATCACATGGCTATCTTCCAAATGACATATGCGTCGTTCATAGCCGCCGCAACGTATACCGTGCCGTCGGGAAGGAGGTTGTACTGATAATTGGGCTCCCAAAGGTCTTCGTAAATGTCGAACGGCATTGTGACCATGGATACGATATTGCCATTGCTGTCTGCTTTTACCAACGATTCGGGTAAATTGAAGCTTATATCTATTGCTCCCGCATCATCCGTGCCGACATTGAAATCCATGCAACTGAAATATAAGCAGCCTTCTTTATCAATACCTATAAGCTCATAGCCCTTTGCGGGGAGCCTGCATTTTGCGCCGTTGGAAAGTATCACCGTGGTACTCTCGTCATCCGATCTGTAGGAGCAAACCTTTTCGCCCTCGATCCAAGACGCGCTTTCAATATCGTAATAATAATTTATATTGTTTGCTTCATCATTGTATGAATCGCTTGTAAAACAGGGCTTTACGTTATAGTTGAAAAAATGGACTGTTCCGTAATAGTTATCCATAAATGCAGGCATATTCTCTTTAGCGCGGCTTTTAAACCTGCCCGTTGCCGTATCAAGACTTCCCCTCATGGAGTATATGTCACCGTCAACCATGCAGGCACTTCTCCAACCGTCGGGATAATCGGCTTCGACTCTGCGCACAAAACCATTTGCATCATAAACTTGCAGATCGCAGTTCATATCCATAACGCAGATAGTTTCGCCATCCGTTGCAAACCAACTCGGCCCCAAATCGGTGACGTCCCCTCCCGTATTTTTTATATACAGAACCGTTTCACCGTCGGCATCTTCGGGAAGCTTTTCCGTATCGTCATGGAAAGCTTTCAGCCTTAAAACCTCCTCGGCACACTCATTGAAATCAAGAACGGCGTATTTTGCTTTCTCGGTGGGATTAGCAGCTTCCGCTGTGCTTTCAGCCGTTTCCGTGGTGACAGGTTCGGCTGTTTCCGTTGAGGTAGCTTCAACATTTTCTGTTGTCGCCGCTTCTGTGGGAGTGGGCTTGTCCGTGTCGGGATTGCATCCGGCGAATGCCGCCGTCATGGCTGCCGCCATTGTAATTGCGATAATTGTTTTTTTCATAGTGACTCCTTTTGATAAACAGTAGTGTATAAATACTTACATCGCTATCTTCCAGATAACGTATGCGTCGTTCATAGCCGCCGCAACGTATACCGTGCCGTCGGGAAGAATGTTGAAATCAACTGCGGGATACCATAAATCATCTGAAGAAACGGGAATAGTTACGGATGCTGTTATATTTCCGTCGGGGCTTACCTTTATTACGGATCTTTGCGAGCCGAAGAAATAATACCCCTGCCCGTCGATTCCCACAAGACTGCCATTGCCGGGTATATTTAATGAGTTTCCATTGGCAAACTTAACTATCGTATCATCATCATTAAATGTTAATGTAAAGAGCTTTTCTCCCTTTTGCCAACTATTGTCTGCATCAAGGCTGTAAATATAGAAGTTGCCGATGCCGGATTGCTCGGTTTCGTAATCCACCTCCGCAAAGCAAGGTGTTCCGTTATTCCCGATAATACTGATTGAGGAATAGGACTCCTTCATATTTTCAGCCGGTTTGAGTTTCGCTTCACACGAGCCGTCCTCCGTGTTGAACACTCTGAACAGATTGTAGATTTTGCCATCCGAAATGTATGATTTTAGCGTTATGTTTTTATCGTCGAACTGCATCCTTTTCAAAAAACCGTTGCTGTCATATACCTGCATATTGGCGTCCCTGTCAACGGTGTATATGCGTTCTCCGTCCGAAGCAAACCAGCTCAAGCCTTCATCATTCAAATCACCTTCATAATACAGCACGGTTTCTCCATCGGCATCATCCGGCAATTTGTTGTCATTGTTGTGAACGGGCTTGAGCCTTAAAACCTCCTCGGCGCACTCGTTGAAATCAAGGACGGCGTATTTGGTTTCTTCGGTAGGATTTACAACTTCCGCTGTGCTTTCAGACGTTTCCGTGGTGACAGGTTCGGCTGTTTCCGTTGAGGTAGCTTCAACATTTTCAGTTGTCGCCGCTTCTGTGGGCGTTGGTAGCGTTATATTGCCGTGATCAGTGTCGGTACAGGCGGCAAGGGTGGCTGCAAACGCGGCAGCCAATGCGAGTGTCATTAGTTTTTTCATATGGATAGTTCTCCTTTCGGGCGGTATTAATACCGTTCTGTATATATAACGGTTAACGATGTAATCAGGTTCCCCAAATTTCAATTTTTTCCATATATAATTTTGCGAAGAGCGTTTCATTCGGTTATTCAAAACACTTCAGCCAGAACCCGAAGCCTGCCCTTGCGCGTTTCGTTTTCGATTCGAAGGAATCGGAACCTTCCGTGTCCGCGTACGGAAACCATATCGCCCGCTTCGGGGGTTGAGCCCGCTTTAAGGCAGAGGCGCGAATTGACATAGACAAGCCCTTTTTCGCAGAGCTTTTTCGATTCATCGCGTGAGAGCTTGTATACGGCGGATATGAGCGCGTCGAGCCTTTCGGATGGAACGGTGAAGGAGCGCGTTTCACCCAAGGACACAGCATCCTGCGGCATAACGCCCTCGGAGCAGATAACGCATGTGTGCCTGACCTTCACAAGCTCCTCGATTATTACGGGAGCCGCCGTCCCAAGACAGAAAAGCCAGCCCTCGCCGTTATGCACTACTATATCGCCAAGCACATCCCGCGTAAATCCGAGCCCCATGAGCGAGCCTAAAAAATCCCGATGAGTAAGCTCCTCCGCAAAGCGCGCTCCCTTGGGTCGTATGTTGACGCAGACTATGGGCGGCTCATAGGCGTAGCCCATAATTTCCTCGGCGCCGAAGCACGCGATGCGCCTTTCGGCATTGTCAAAGCCGCCGTAAAGCGTGATGGGGATGGGCAAACGCATACTCAAAAGGACGGATTGCTCCGCCTGATCGAGGAATCTGGTTTCCTGATAGATGAAGCTCCGTTCAGCTCTTTCGGCAAGCTCGGCAAAGCGTTTTTTCAGTTTTGAAATATCATCGTCTGTCATGCTATTATAAATGACTGCCGCGGCACATTACGAACCGCGGCAGATTCTATCAATGCTTTTTTCTTTTGAGAGCGTTCATGAGTATGTAAATCGCTATCAGAACCAGTATGGTTGCACAAAGCACGATGTACATTCCGGGAACGCTGATTTTGTTGTCAAATGGATAGAGGTTGCAGTCGATTGAGTCCTTTATGGACTCGATGACCTCATTCGGTATACCAATGCCTGCCATTTCCTCAAGCACGCCCCTTGTGCAATGATTGCGGACAAGTGCGGTTCCGTATGTTCCGGGCAGCATCAGTATGACCTTTTTAAGCCCCTCGTTGAATGACGATATGGGCATGTACGCTCCGCAGAGGAAGCCGTATCCCGCGCTGACTATTGTACCGACAGCCGATATCTGTCCCTGTGTGGAAAGAAAGAAGTTTATGACTGAGGACAGTGCCGTGCCGAACAGCACGAGAAGCACTATGTCAAGCATGAGCAGAAGCACATCCGACAGCGTCATGTAGAAGCCCTTTGAGCCGATGTAGAGGAAGCACACGCCCATTGCCGCAAAGCAGATTATGAGCGTCGAGATTATGGTCGCACAATAGTAGCTCAATGCAAGCACGGATTTCTTGACGGGGGATACGAGCAGATCGTTGATCGTTCCGTTAGCCTTGTCCTGAACCATGAGCAGGTTGGAGCAGAATGCTACCGTCACGCAGGATACCGCGAGTATGGAGGATATAAGCTCTCCGCCGACAAGCCCGTCTATGATGCTCTGCGGGATGTTGAAGCCTTCGGGTATGTTTGCAATGAATGAATCGCTGTATACCTTGGCAAGAAAAGTGGCGTACAGCACGAGCAGTATAATGGGGGTTATGAGGGATGCGAAGAACATCCCCTTATCCTTGAAGAAAAGCTTCGTGTTTCGCCTTACAAGCGCGAAAAATGTACTCATTTTAACGCCTCCGACTCAAGTTTTTTTCCTGTGACGTTGAGAAAAACGTCGTCCATCTTGCCCTTTACGATCTCATAATCGCGGAACAGGTCGGGATGCTTTATTATAAGCTCGGTCGCCTTCGCGGTGTTCGGAACGGATACCCTTATCGCATCGCGTATCTTCTCATATTTCAAGCCGAGCTTTTCCGCCTCGGAGCCATCCACGCCGTAAAGCGTTATGTAATCGCCCGTGTATGTGTTCTTGAGGTCGAGGGGTGTTCCCTCGGCGGATATCCTGCCGCCGTCTATTATAACGACATAGTCGGCTTCGGCAGCCTCCTCCATGTAGTGAGTGGTGAGGAACACCGTCATGCCCTTGCTCCTTCTCAGATCCGATATGACATTCCACAGCAGCTTGCGGGTCTGGGGATCAAGTCCCGTCGTAGGCTCATCGAGTATCAGAATACGCGGATCGTTTATGAGTGCGCGGGCAATGTCAATACGTCTGCGCTGTCCGCCCGAAAGCTTGCCGAGGGGACGCTTGAGCAGGGGGCTTAGTTCGAGCAGCTCGGAAAGCTCCTGCAAACGCTTCTTGAAGGATGCGCCCGTTATTCCGTAAAGAGCGGCGCGGCTCTTGAGGTTTTCAAACACGCTGAGAGCCGAATCCAGCGCGGACGCTTGGAACACGACGCCTATCTCGCGCTTAATACCGCTTGCATCACGGTCAATGTCAGTTCCGTCTATATTGACGCTGCCGCTGTCCTTTGAAAGCTGCCCGCAAATAATGTTTATTGTCGTGGACTTGCCGGCTCCGTTCACGCCGAGGAATGCGAAAAGCTCGCCCTCCTTGACCCTGAAGCTTAGATCCTGCACGGCTTTGACGTCGCCAAAGCTCTTGTAAAGATGCTTGATTTCGATTATATTGCTCATTATACCCTCCTTGTGATATGGAAGCAGTAGTGGGTTTCCAAGCTTTGCGCCGCGTATGCAAAGCGGCTTAAATCATTCTATTTTAGCAAATAAAGTGAAAGAAAACAATGCAAGCATGGAATATATTAAATCGAAGGACGAAATATCGAGTTTGAATCGGGTTGAATAAGGGGAGCGTGTGAAGTATAATATCCATTATAAAAACGGAGGAGAGTGGGCTTGGCTATGAATGACGATGAGCTGAGATGGATGACGACCGAAACCAAGGAGCTTTTAAAGACGCCTGTTTTCACGGTATTGAAACAGCATGAGCGGACTTTAGCAGGTATCGAGGGGGACTATATTGCCCTCAGATCGCCGGAATGCGTGGTTATAATACCGGAATATAAAGGAAGCTTTGTGCTTGTCAGGCAATGGCGGCATGGCTGCGACGCGCTCACGACCGAGTTCCCCGGAGGCGTCGTAAACAGGGGAGAGGCTCCCGAAACGGCGGCGGCAAGGGAGCTTTATGAGGAAACGGGCTTCAAGGCAGGCAGGCTCACGCTTCTCGGAAGCGTCAATCCGAATCCCGCGCTCTTCAAGAGCAGATTTTACTGCTTTCTTGCCGAGGAGCTTACTCCCACGGGCGAGCTGCACCTCGACAGCGACGAGCTTCTGAATGTCGAGCTTCGTCCCATCGACGAGGTCTTGAACTCATTCGGCAATGACGATATGTGTCATGCGTTCATGGGAACCGCGCTCGCGTTCTATCTGATAGGAAAGAATTGCTCCGCGCCGATTTAAACGCCGAGCAGATTTCTTAAATTGTTGAAGTATTTTAGACTCCATTCGGAGGTTCGTTTTTCAGGAAGAGAATTAAGGATGGAGCGTTCGCCTTTTTCTATATCGAATATTTCATAATTGCTGTTTACAAACGGCTTGTTGACATTCAGAAAATCAACAAGTGCTTTGAATGCTTCGGAGCCATATGTTTCTTTAAGCCATTCAAGCCATTTATGTGCATGGTGCCTTCTGTTGTATTTTATGCACGTTGGATTGCCATTCAAGTAATTCTTTAAATCGAAGAGAGTACAATCAGGGCGATCGTTAAAGGCAAGTCTTCTTGCGGAATTGATTCCACCCCTTTCGCATGGAAAACAAAAGAGGGGTTCGGTGTATTTTTGATGAAAAGACCTGTAAAAACCCACCATTTCATTTGGCTTTTCAAAATGCCGCATAATACGACGCATGGAAAATATGCCGTCACCTGAAAATCTAATGTCTTCTGTTATAATGCCTTCTGTTTCTTTCTTATAAAAGCAGTCGGGGTCTTTGTATCCATTATACATAAGCCCCTTTATTTGCTCGACAGTAAATTCATATCCAGACTTGAGAATGGACTCAAAATAATTGGTGTTATATTCGATTATTTCCGCGTATTTGCTTTTGACTGATCCTGATTCCATAAATAATATGAGCGATTAATTAGCCGTTGTTTAATAGCTTGATTACCTCTTGAATGCTTCGCTGTGCGCTGTCAAGTGCTGTTATGACCTTTTGCCTATCTGTTAAATTGTTTTCTGTTCGCCCAAGAAGATAGTCGGAGGTAACATCGAAAAAGTCGGCAAGCCGCAGTATGGCGAAGCTGTCCGGATTGGTCTTGCCCGTTTCGTAATTGGATAGCGTCTTTTGGTCTATGCCGGTCGCATTGGCTACATCTATTTGCCTGAGATCACGATCCTCGCGCAGTTCTCTGATTCTGTTCATGAAGTTACCTCCTACTATAAGTCTGATTATTTTAATATTAATTATACCAAAATATTTCTATACAGGTATTGCAATAGAAATATATGTATGTTATAATGCATATGTACTAAAATATTAGTACAGCAGGGCTGCCCGGAATATTATTTCATGTCAATCAAAAGGAGGTATTTTTTATGAAATCAGAAATCAAGGACTTTATCAACAGAAACGAAGATTGCAAGATTAAGGAATGTCCGCTTTGCGGAAACCATTGCCGTGATTGCCGCCACTTGGAGATGGACAATGACTATTATAATGATGGCACAAGAAGATGTGATTATAAGGGTACATGGGTAAGACCGAGTGATCCGGCTTGCGGTAATTTTGCTTTCTAAATAGTTACTGATTAACAAGGATTAATACAAGGCTTGGAGAAAAAACGAAAATGACCAACCTAAACTCTCTATATGCTGACTGTTACTGATGAGGTCAAAACCTTTATAAAAAGCATGGTGTATTCTTCTGTAGTCGAGCGGGGTTTCCTGCTCGGTTGTAGAGAATCAATTCATGTTATTGATACGGTCAGTATTGCTCCGTTAAAAGAAGCTGATGCAGATTACCTTATTATAGACGCTGATTTGACTAACACCATTATAAGGAAATGGGCGGAGGAGGATATTCTTTTCTGCGGTTTTCTTCATTCGCACATTGGTGGCTGTTCTGAGTTTTCGGCAGAGGATAAACGCTTTGCGGACATGCTGGTTTCAAGCTTTGAGTTGCCGTTTATATGGTTTGGCTTGGCTGTGTCAAATTGCGGTAAATGGTATCTGCGCTTAAAAAAGCTTTTCAAGCGGGCAGAGGATTACGATTCAACACAGGATTTTTTAATAGCGCTATAATGAAAAAATCTAAAAGATGATAAACAAAACAAGTACGATCAATAAGCAAATCGGGGACATACAGCGTGTCCCCGATTTGCATTTACATATTATTTAAAATACAGCGAAGCCGCCTCATAGAACTCTCTATCGACCTCCTTGCGGACGTTCACGGCGCGGTCGAGGTCGGCGGCGACTATCTTACCGCCGTTCATGCCAACCATATTGCCGTACTGCTTGTTGACGACAAGCTCGCCCGCCTTAATGCCGAGCCTTGTTCCGAGGACGCGATCGAAGGCGCAGGGTGCGCCGCCGCGCTGGACATGTCCCAGAACGACGGGACGGCACTCAAAAAACTGAGCGTCGGAGCCGAGCAGGGGATCGTTGCGCATCGTATCCTCTATCATATCGGAGAGGTGCTTTGCGAGGTTCTTCTGAAGCAGGAGCTTGTTGCCGAAGGCATCCGTGCCTATGTCCAGCTCCTCGCTGCCGAGCAGCTCGAAGCCTTCAGCGACAACTATTATAGTGTAATGATCGCCGCGCAGGTATCTTCTGCGAACGAGGGAGACTATCTCATCGAATGTCTTGGGGAATTCGGGAATGAGTACAAGACTGGCATTGGCGGCAAGACCTGCCTGCAAGGCTATCCAGCCGGTATGACGGCCCATGCACTCCACGACTATGCAGCGGGAATGGGCCTTCGCGGTGGTTTGCAGACGGTCTATTGCCTCCATCGCTATGTTGGAAGCGGTTTCAAAGCCGAATGTGTAATCGGTGCAGCTCAAATCGTTGTCGATGGTCTTGGGAACGCCTATGACGTTTATGCCGCGCTTCCTCAGCTCGTTGGCGACGCCCAAAGTATCATCGCCGCCGATTGCGACAACGCCCTCAAGATCGAGTGCCTTTAAAACCTCTATTATGGTTTCGGGCCCATTGGGATCCGCCATGACATTTGTACGCGAACTGCCGATTATGGTTCCGCCCATAGTCTGTATTCCTTCAACCTCATTGAGACTGAGCCAATGTCCCTGCGCGGTCATGCCTCCGCGCCAGCCGTTATGGAAGCCGAAAACCTCCATGCCTGCCTCGGCGCATTTTTCAACGACGCCCCTTATTACCGCATTAAGACCGGGGCAATCTCCGCCGCCTGTAAGTATTCCGATTTTCCTCATAGAATCCAACTCCTTGTTTGTTTGCTTGTTTTCTTCCGTCATATCAGGATAATGCCTTCTTTTTTAATCGCCGACATTGCCGGACGTATGATTGTGTATTATACCATATTCTTTATCAAAATCAAGCTTTTATGCTATGGATTTTGTAATTGTTGTTAAAATGAAAACCCTCCGGCAAGCCGGAGGGAAATGCAGCTTCATTACGAATTTTATCCGAGGATAATGCCATATGTAAGCGTTATATCCATGACGCTTACGCTGCCATCGCGGTTGACGTCGGCATTGACAAGTCCGTTGGGTCTGATGCTGAACTCATTGGTGTTCAAAAGATAGGAGTAGAGGATTGTTACATCGGTGAATGTAACATCGCCGCTGCAATCAACATCGCCGGGCAGGCTGCTTTCAACACCGGAGAACTTGGCGACAACTTCTCTCGCGTCGATATTGGCAATCTCCAGAGTGGAGTAAGTCGAGATCTGATTGTCGGATTCATCATACCAGCCAAGGAAGCTCTGACCGTAAGCGGGCTCAGCGGAGATATACTTATCCAGACCGAAGGAGGAGTAGCAGTATCCGATGGAGCCGTTGCCCTCGGAGGAAATACGATCCAGGGGCAGGGCAGGGCATGCGCTGAGATCAAGCTCGGTGAGCATATTGGTGTCACAGTTCAGATTTTCAAGAGCAGAGCAGTCGAAGAGATCCAATTCCGTGAGATTGTTGAGCTGGCAATCCAGGGTTTCAAGCGATTCACAGCGGGAAACATCCAGCGACATGAGACCGTTCTCACTGCAGATGAGGTCAACAAGCTCGGATTTGCGGCTCAGATCGAGAGCGCTTATGCCGTTCCTCTGGCAGCGCAGGAATCTGAGAGCGGAGCAATCGGAAAGATCAAGCTGCCTGAGCTGGTTGGTGCTGCAGTTGAGGTTTGACAGAGCGTCGCAGCCTGCAAGTGAGAGGGACGATATGCTGTTAGTACCGCAGTTGAGCGTTTCAATTGCCGTGGAGCTCGAAAGATCAAGCTCTGACAGCATATTGTTCTGGCAGGAAAGATACTTGAGTGAGCGGCATCCGGTAATGTTGAGCCTTGTAAGCAGATTCTCGCCGCAGCTCAAATCTTTAAGCGAAGTACAGCCGGAGACATCGAGAGTTGACAATGAATTCTTCTCACAATAAAGCCTCAGAAGGTGTGTTTTGCCGGATATGGAAATGCTGGTCAGGTTGTTTCCGCCGCAGTCAAGCACCGTGAGCCATGTACAGCCGGAGGCGTCCAGCTCTGAAAGGTTGTTATTGAAGCAGTAGACCTCGCTGAGACCTTCGTTGGTGCTTATATCAATCTCATAAAGACCGCACGCGCCGCAGTCCAGTACTCTGAGCGACCTGTTGCTTCTGAGGTCAAGTCTGGGTATTTCGTTGCCGGAGCATTCAAGGGTATCAAGATTGATGCAGTCGGTAACGTCAATGTCCGTCAGATAGTTGTCTATGCAGACGATGGATTCAAGCTCATCACAGCCGGACATATCGAGCTGACCGACCATCTCCATACTCTCAAGATAGATAGTCCTAAGACGAAGCTGACCGTTTATGCTTTCCCAGATAAAGAACTCTTCGTTCTCATCCCAGGACATGGGGTCTTGGGGATCGTACTCCCTTGAAAGCTTTTCACCGTTCTTTATGTAATCATCATCGGTCTGCTCAAGGAAGGCGACAAGCCTCTGGTAGTCGTTGGAGTTATAACCGGCAGGAGTTGAGTATCTCAGAGAAATGCTCTCCAAGGCAAGCGCGGGCACCGCCGAGAATATGCTCAGCAGCGCGAGTACTGCCGCCATAAAAGCGGCTGTTGTTCGTTTTTTCATCTTTTCACATTTCCTCCTTGAATAAGATTTGTGCAGTTGATTGGTCATCCCGCCGCGAAAACGGCGTTCGTTTAGTTGAGTAGCCGGGTAACTGTAAAGCTTAATAGACGTCCATATCCACCTTTTCGGGAGGCGTCTCCAGCTTTTCGGGGTTGTTGAGATAACGCCTGAGGTGTTTTACGGCGGAAGCATAATAGAAACCGTCGCATATGCGTTCATCAGTTACGACCGTGTAATCCATATACTTGCGTCTTACCGGCGCACCGTTGGAATCGACCTCAGTAACGGTTCGTCTTGTGCCGAAGGCGATGAAAACGGGGATGTTGCCGAAGTCATAAAGGTGATGGTATACGGGAGGTATGCCAAGAGAGCCGAGGGAGGTTATGAAGAATGTCCCGTGGAAGGGTGAAAGCTTCAGCAGGAACTTGGGCAGGAACCCAAAGTAATCAAGACATTTCAAAAACCAAACGAGGAATTTCTTGAGTAGACCGGGAACAATGTTTATCAGCCAGGCAAGGTTGTCGAAGCCCGAATCAAGGGGAGTGTTCTTGGCTGCTAATATCTGTTCATTGTACTTGCGATAAACGTCGTCTATGGTGTCTTCGGGAGAGAAGCAAACCTTTATTATGGTTTCGGGAGCGTCCGACGTCATATCCTTCTTGACCGCCATGGCAAGGTCTATCTCGTTTCCGCGGGAAAACACCTTCTGACCGCTGACGAAGCGGTTTATGGCAGGACGCTGAGAAATCATACGAACGTATGACGCCGCGAGAACATGCATTACGCCGAAGCCTTCAAGACCGTCATTGCGCTTTTTGCGAATGTATTCCTCAAGCTTTGTGCATTCAAGGGAGTCCTTGTAATAGGTGGCTGCGCCGTTCCTCGTGGGCATTATGTATATTGCGACGCCGTTCATCGGATCGAGCGAACGTATAAGCCTGCCATCGGGACGGTCGCCCCTCCTTGGTCTGAATGTGTCGCTCTCAATGCTTTCGAGGCATAGGGAGCATACAAGCAGCGCGGCGGGAATGAGCAGGGCCGATATGATCTCAAGCGAATCGGAAAAGCCCCTTGTGCCGTTTGCCCATTCGGGTATGAGGAACGCGCAAAGGCAATACACTATCGGAAGCGCGAATATGACAGCAGCGGGGATCCTCGATTTAATTCTTGCGGCATTTACCGTAAGATCCCACACTATGAGGGCTGCCGCATAAAAGACTATGTATACCACGACTTTCCAAGCCTCGTTGATCTGCGAGGCTCCCTCGCGGTAAACAGCTATAATACGCGCCGCGTAAAACACCGCTCCAAGCAGAAACGCGAAGCCTGTTTTGAAAAGTCTGTCCCTTCCGTGGACAAAAAGCTCAACGGTGAATATCACCGCGGCGATTATCGGAAGTATGACCAACAGGAAAAACCATCCGCCTATCGAGCGGCCAAGCTGACCGCCGGCGGCATAGTAGACCGATCTGCCGCAAATGGCAAGCAACATCAGAACAGCGGCGATGTAAATGCCGGGGTTCTTTCTCGAAATTCCAAATGTTCTATAATGGCTGTTCATACCAATATTATATCACTTTTGATTGGATTTTCAATACTTTTATGATATTTGTCAGGCTTTTGTTGCGTTTTTTTATCGGCAAAAGTCTTGAATGATATGCACCGAGGAGGTTCGCCGGGGCAAGTGCGGTTTTTGCCTGAGGGATACTTTTGTCCGTCGTTAACAGTTTTTTAAAAATAGTATAAAAAATTTTCTGAAAAGGCCTTTTTTGTATTGACTGTTTGAACGGTTTGTAGTATTATACATGCAAGAATTTGCGTTGTTGCCGAGGAGTCTGCATGAAAAGGTATGGCTTGGCGGTAAAAAAGCAAAAAATAAAGGAAGGAGTATCCTGAACATGAAAAGATTTTTTGCGTTTCTCATTGCCTTTGCAATGGTTTTTTCACTTGTTTCGGTTCCCGCGTATGCAGAGGGTGACGTTGTATTCAGCGTCGGCTCTGTTGAGGGCGCAAAGCCGGGCGATACCGTAACGATTCCGATTTCCGTAAGCGGTCAGTATGAAGCTCATACCGTTAAGATTAAGCTTCGCTTCGACCCCGAAAATGTGGAATATGTGGGCTTTGAGAGAAACCCGGAGCTTAATTCCTACTTCTGCTATGAGGAACTGGCTCCCAACGGCAATTTCCTCGGTATAGCCATTTTGGGTCTTACCAATCCCTTCTCCGTTGAGGGTGTTCTCTACAATGTTAACTTGAGGGTAAAGGAGAGCTGCACAGAGGATCAGCCTGTTACTCTCGAAGTCGGCGACTTCTTCTATTCTCCCATTGGCGGGGGCTCTTCAAGCATCCCCTACACCGTAAATACCGAGGGTCATATAGGCGTTGAGGTCGAACCCACGGAAGCTCCTACTGAAGCACCCACGGAAGCGCCCACAGAGGCTCCCACGGAAGCACCCACAGAGGCTCCCACGGAAGCACCCACGGAAGCACCCACAGAGGCTCCCACTGCTGAGCCTACTGCCGAGCCTACTGCCGAGCCTACCGAGGAACCTGTTGGTGCGACATTCACAATGGGCAGCGAGTATGATGTACCTCCCGCAACCGAGATAACGCTTGACTTCACGGTTGAAGGCAATTACATGGCGTCCACCCTCTATGCGGAGCTTGATTACGATGTGAACAGCCTTGAGGTCGTCAGCGTAGCAAATGGCGATGTGCTGAACGCACTTGAGAGTGCTTACGTTGTAGTCGATTATGAAAACGTTCCCGGTAAAATACTTGTCGGCGTCGTCGTACCCGAAGGCTTTATGACCGCGAACGGAACCATCGTAAGCGTAACATTCAAGACCTCCGATGATTTCAATGCTCCCACCGATATAACCGTCGGCATCAACGAGTTCAACTACATTCCCGAATCCGATGTATTGCCCGTTGAGTATAGTGTTTCTGACGGAATTGTAACTCCTGTTGAGGAGGAGCCTACGGACGAACCCACAGTTCCCACAACTGAGCCCACCGACGCATACGATGTACCCCCCGCAACCGAGGTAACACTTGACTTCACGGTTGAAGGCAATTACATGGCGTCCACCCTCTATGCGGAGCTTGATTACGATGTGAACAGCCTTGAGGTTGTAAACGTCGTAAACGGCGAAGTGATCAACGATGAAGGATATATAGTAATAGTTGATTATGAGAGCATTCCCGGTAAAATACTGATCGGCGTCGTCGTACCCGAAGGCTTTATGACCGCGAACGGAACCATCGTAAGCGTAACATTCAAGACTTCCGATGACTTCAATGCTCCCACCGATATAACCGTTGGAATCAATGAGTTCAACTACATCCCCGAAACAGAGGAGAACCCCATTGAGTTCACCACCGTTGACGGTATTGTAACACCCGCTGAAATCATTCCCACAGCAGAACCTACTGCTGAACCCACAGCCGAGCCTACTGCAGAGCCCACGGCTGAGCCTACCGCAGAGCCCACGGCAGAGCCTACGGCAGAGCCTACTGCAGAGCCCACAGCAGAGCCTACCGCAGAGCCCACCGGCGTAGTATTCAAAGCCGGTACTGTGAACGGCGTCCATCCCGGTGATGAGGTGGTTATCCCCATATCAGTCAGCGGCGATTACGAGGCTCATACTGTTAAGATAAAGCTTCACTTTGATCCTGAACAAGTGGAATATGTGGGCTTTGAGAGAAACCCGGAGCTTAATTCTTACTTCTGCTATGAGGAACTGTCTCCCAACGGCAATTTCCTCGCTATAGCCATTCTGGGTCTTACCGATCCGTTCTCCATTGAAGGCGATCTCTACTATGTAACACTTAAGGTAAAGGAAACCTGCACGGAGAATCAGATACTGCCCCTTGAGGTCGGTGATTTCTTCTACTCTCCCATAGGTCAGGGCCACACAGCACTTCCGTTTATGTCCATAGACGGTGCTATCAACCTTGTGAATGTCGAGCCCACCGAGGCACCCGTCGAGGAGAGCGGGGACGCGGCGCTGCCGGAGGAACCCGCCGAGGACATCCCC
>CADAGD010000036.1 GCA_902787375.1 uncultured Eubacteriales bacterium | reverse complement strand
ATACCGTCGCGTCGCCCACTCCTCTTGATATAATGAAGGGCGCGGAAGGAACGCTTCCTTCGATAACGGATATGCTCCTCGGAATAAGGGGCGGCGCGATCGGAGAAACATGCGCGATAGCACTCCTTATTGGATTCATATATCTGCTTGTGCGCCGTGTTATCACATGGCATACGACCGTCACATATGTGGGCATGGTCTTTGTACTTTCATGGCTTATATACGGCAGCGCGACGGATGCGCTGTATCAGATCCTTTCAGGCGGATTATTGATAGTGGCTGTATTTATGGCAACGGACTATGTTACAACTCCGACCACGAATCTGGGCAAAACCGTTTTCGGATTGGGATGTGCGCTGCTGACGGTTATAATAAGGAAATTCGGAGCGTATCCCGAAGGAGTTTCGTTCTCGATTCTGTTTATGAACATACTGACTAATTTCATTGAGAAAGCCACAAGAAAGAAGCCGCTTGGGGAGGTGAAACAATGAAGAACGATAAGCTGAAAAGCGTAATTGTATTGACAGTAATCTGTCTTATTGTAACGGCACTCCTTGCGCTGACGAACAGCGTGACGGCTCCCATAATAGAGAAAACAAGGGAGAGCAAGGTTCAGGATTCGCTTAAAACGGTTCTTCCGAATGCCGATGGCTTTAAGGAGGTCGAGCTGCCCGATGATGCTCCTGATACCATAAAGTCGGCTTTTATATCTGACGACGGCAGTTATGCCATTGTTCTTGCGACAAGATCGGCATATTCCAGCGGTGATATGGGCATCACCGTCGGAGTCGATCCCGATGGAAATATAGCGGGAATTACTCTGACGTCATATCAGGAATCCAAGGATTTCGGCAAGGATACATACCCACTTAATTACATTGGCAAAAACATGAGCGACTACAGTGATGTGGACTCCTTCGCGGGGGTCACATATTCATCGAAGGCTCTGAAAAATGCCATTGGGGACGCGCTCAGTCTGATTGATACATTGAAAGGTGGTGCGGCTTGATGAACAAAATAAAGGTATTGACAAACGGTATTCTCAAAGAGAACCCCGTGCTTGTGCTTGTTCTCGGAACATGTCCGACGCTTGCCATGAGCGTTAGCGTGATAAATGCCATCGCCATGGGGCTTGCCGCGACTGCGGTTCTGATATGCTCCAACGCAGTAATATCGCTTTTGCGAAAAGTGATTCCCGATACAGTCAGGATACCCTGCTACATAGTTGTCATTGCGGGATTTGTCACGCTGGTTCAAATGCTGATGGAGGCATATCTTCCGGATCTATATGAGATGCTCGGCGTGTATCTTGCGCTGATAGTCGTCAACTGCATCATACTCGGACGCGCCGAGATGTTTGCAAACAAGCATGGCGTTTTCGAGTCCGCGCTTGATGGCCTCGGAATGGGGTTTGGCTTCACTCTGGCATTGCTTATGATGGCAGTTATCCGCGAGGTTCTCGGTAACGCAAGCTTTGCCGGAATGAAGATAGGTTTCCTCGAAAACTATAAGATACCTATACTGACGGCTCCTCCGGGCGGATTCCTCGTATTCGGATGCCTCATTGCCCTTGTATCGCACCTGACAAACGGCAGGAACCCGAAGCGCAAGAGTTTCGACTGCGAAGGCTGTCCTTCGGCGTCATTCTGCCGTAAGGATTGCGAGAAAAACAATGAAATAGCTTAAACGGAGGTATAAATATGGAAACATTCAAATTGATGCTGAAAATAATAATGACCTCCGTATTGGTCAATAACTACGTCCTGAGCAAGTTCTTGGGTATCTGCCCGTTCCTCGGAGTATCCAAAAAGCTCGATCAGGCGTCCGGTATGGGCGTTGCCGTCATATTCGTAATGCTCTTGGCTACCGCTGTCACATGGCCCATACAGACATATCTGCTCGACCCGAACGGCATGGGCTACCTCCAGACAATCGTTTTCATACTGGTAATCGCCGCGCTCGTTCAGTTTGTCGAGATAGTATTGAAAAAATACCTGCCTGCGCTGCATAAATCGCTGGGCGTGTACCTGCCTCTGATAACGACCAACTGCGCGGTTCTCGGCGTCACCATCAACAACATAACCGATGGCTACAACTTCCTTGAATCCATGGTCAGCTCGCTCGGATGCGGATTGGGCTTCCTGCTTGCCATGGTGCTGTTTGCGGGAGTGCGCGAGCGCATGGAGGAGGCGGAGCCACCCAAGGCGTTCCAAGGTATTCCTATAACACTTGCCGCCGCTTCGATAGTGTCCATGGCATTCTATGGATTCGGCGGAATCATTACCAGCTTGTTTGGAGAGTGATAGTATGAGTCCTGTTTTGCTTGCGATAATCGTTGTTACTCTTATAGGTTTGGTATGCGGAATAGTATTGGCTGTCGCATCCCATTTCATGGCGGTTCCCGTGAATGAAACCGAGATAAGAATAAGGGAATGCCTTCCCGGCGCAAACTGCGGCGCGTGCGGCTATACGGGCTGTGACGGGTACGCACATGCGTTGGCGGACGGAAACGGCGTTAAAACCAATCTCTGCGTTCCCGGCGCGGACGCTGTGGCGCAGAAGATAGCGGATGTCCTCGGCGTTGAGAGCGAGGATGTAATAGAACAGGTCGCGTTTGTGCATTGCAGCGGAGATTGCCTCAATCATCAGAAAAAGCATGAGTATGAAGGCATATCCTCCTGTCAGGCGGCTCAGATGCTCTATGGCGGAAACGGTAAATGCACATACGGTTGTATCGGTCTTGGGGATTGCGTCAGCGTATGTCCGCAGGATGCAATCTGCATAGAGAACGGAATAGCGCATATTGATACCAGAAAGTGCATTGGCTGCGGTATGTGCGCAAAGACCTGTCCGAACCATATTATAAAGCTGTTCCCGGACGTCAGACGAGTGGTTGTCGTATGTTCCAACCATGAAAAGGGCGCGGCAGTCAGGCAGAAATGCTCTGCAGGATGTATCGGCTGCGGATTGTGTGCGCGTACATGTGAGCATGGCGCGATATCGGTTGTGGATAATCTTGCCGTAATAGACTACGATAAATGTGTAAGCTGTGGAAAATGTCAGGAGAAATGCCCTGTTCACGCGATAAAATCCGCTGATTTCTCAGGCAGGCATCGCTTTTGATATAGATAAAACGGCGGTGAATTTGATATAAAATGAACAGGCGCACTCTGAAAAACGATGTTATCGTCATAGCAGCAATAGCCGTTGTGGCGGCTGTCATATGGTGCGTTGTAAAGCTTTCAAGCAAGGCCGGCGAGTTTGCGGTAGTAGAGCTAAACGGAGTGGAAACTGCTCGTTACTCATTGAATGAGGATATAAGGGCTGAGATAGCCTGTGGGGACGGTTGTGTAAATACACTTGTCATCCGAAATGGAGAAGCATATATCGAGTCCGCAAACTGTCCTGATAAGCTCTGTGTAAAGCAGCACGGTATACGCATGACGGGGGAGACTATAATATGTCTCCCTCATAGACTTATTGTAAGGATTATCGGAGAATATGGGGTTGACGCAACTGTATGAAGGCTAAAACGCATACGATAACTCTGCTCGGTGTCTCTACAGCGGCAGCCATGGTTTTGGCCTATGTGGAAACCCTTATCCCCGTACCCTTTGCTGTTCCGGGAGTAAAAATAGGGCTTGCCAATACCGTTGCCGTATTCCTGCTTGTAAAGAGGGGATGGAAAGCCGCATTGCCGGTAAGCATTGTAAGGGTACTGCTTTCGTCGCTGATGTTCGGAAACTTTGCCTCGTTTGCCTATTCTGTATCGGGAGCGTTGCTGTCAATGCTTGCGATGATTGCGGCGATGAAAACGGGAAAGCTTTCCGAGATAGGCGTGTCCGTAATAGGAGCCGTATTCCATAATGCAGGTCAGATAATCATGGCGATTGCCTTGACGGGAACGAAGGAGATAGCCTTTTGGCTTCCGCCGCTCATTATAAGCGGAATCGTTACCGGCATCGCGGTAGGTACTGTTGCTGTGCTGCTGGTAAAAAAGATAGATTTTAAACAATAAGGTATAACAAAAACATCCGCCGAGTGGTTCGACGGATGTTTGCTTTTACTCAGAGTGCTTAATGCTCGACGCCTTACGCTTCTTCCCTGTTGATTATCCTGTAAAGGATGGCGGCGAGAACTGCGCCGGCGAGAGGAGCAACGAGGAAAATCCAGTACTGACCGATAGCGGCGGAGTCGTTCTGAAGAGCCTTTATGAGAGCGGGGCCGAAGCTCCTCGCGGGGTTAACGGATGTGCCGGTGAAGGATACGCCGATGATATGAACAAGGGCAAGCACAAAGCCGTTCACGATGCCCGCACCGTGGAAATCAGCCTTTGAGGTCGTTGACATAACCGTGTAGACGAATACGCAGGTGAGGATGATCTCAACGATGATGCCGGTAGCAACGGAGACCTGACCTCCGCCGAGAGCGGCGGGAAGTGTCTGGAGAGCGTTTGTTGCAAGGCTGCATTTTTCGCCGGCAACAGCGGCAAGCAGAGCGGCACCGACGATAGCGCCAAGGAACTGGGAGATGACGTAGCCTATGAACTCACCGAAGCCCATACGTCCGTCAATGAGCATCGCAAGGGATACAGCGGGATTGACGTGACTGCCGGATCTGTAGCCAATGGTGTAGATACATGCCATAAGCGCAAGACCGAAACCAACGGCTATGACAAAGTTAAGAAGCGCGCCTTCTGCGCCCGAACATGCAACGCTTGCAATGCCGCACGCAAAGAAGACGAGGAACAGGGTGCCGAAGAACTCGGCAAGGTACTTTTTGAATGATTTCATATGTTGCCTCCTTTTTTAGTGTATATACATTATACCATTATATGCAGAAAATTCAAGTGATTTTAATTAACTTTATTTGTGTACATTTAAACAGTCGAAAGAAGCCGGGTACAAGCCTGCTTATATTGACGCAGGGATACTGTTTGTGCTTGTAATTCAGCAGTTATGTGCTATAATGTATAAGTAAAATTTTTTGTTTGAGGGTTCTTTTATGAAGATTATAATTGCGGGTTACGGTAAGGTTGGTTCAGCTCTTACAAGACAGCTCTCGGCTGAAGGATATGATCTGACGGTCATAGATTCAAAACAGGAAAAGTTGGAATCGGGTCAGGGCTTGTATGATATAATGTGCGTTCATGGAAACTGCGCAACCATGGATGTGCTTATGGAGGCAGGTGTTGAGGACGCCGATTTGTTGATTGCGGCTACAAGCATGGATGAGATAAATCTCCTATGCTGTCTTACTGCTCATAGTATAAATAAGAGTATACACACTATTGCGAGGATAAGAACTCCCGAATACAGCAAGCAGATAGTGATGATGAGGGATTCACTTGGACTTTCGATGCTTGTCAATCCGGAGAAGCAGGCAGCTCAGGAAATAGACCGTCTATTGAAATACCCCGGTTTTTTGAAGCGCGAAAACTTCGCGCACGGGCGTGTTGAAATAGCGGAGCTTCGCGTAATGCCCGACAGTCCTCTTAACAACATCAGTCTGACACAGCTCGGAGGAGTGGCGAAGTGTAAAATACTCGTTTGTTCCGTACTCAGAAACGGAAAGGCGATAACGCCAAAAGGTGAGTTCACTCTAAAAGAGGGAGATCGGCTTTTTGTGACCGCTACAACGAATGAGCTCGCGCTGTTTCTTAAAAACCTTGGGATAGTCACGCATAAAGTTAAGCGCGTAATAATATGCGGCGGCGGAAGGATAACATACTATTTGGCTCAGATGCTGGAGAAAAGCGGCATGAAGATACAGATAGTCGAACGTGACGCGGAAAAATGTATCAAGCTCGCGGAGCTTCTTCCCTATGCAAACGTGATTAATGCCGACGCTTCGGATCTCATTTTCTGGGAAGGTGAAAGGCTTACGAGCAACGACGCCGTCGTCGCAATGACGGGCTTGGATGAGCTTAACATGGTTATAGCATTATTTGTCAGGAGCTGTGGAGTTGATCAGATAATAACAAAACTGAGCAGAACCGAAAGCTCCGCGATACTTGAGAGCCTTTCCTTTGGAAGTGTTATCTGTCCAAAGGAGCTTTGCAGCAATACCATAGTCGGATATGTTCGGGGCATGAAAAATCAGACTGGTTCTTCAATAGCGGTTCACAGACTTGCCGACGGCAAATCGGAGGCTTCCGAATTCCATGTTTCAAAGGAAACACTGAATTGCGGAATACCGCTTAAGAAGATTAAACT
This sequence comes from uncultured Eubacteriales bacterium, assembly GCA_902787375.1. Taxonomy (GTDB): domain Bacteria; phylum Bacillota; class Clostridia; order Christensenellales; family CAG-138; genus UBA3857. The sequence continues at coordinate 8,459 of CADAGD010000036.1, read as the reverse complement.
CAAAAAGAATGTCCTTATAGCAAGCATATTGCATTTATCGCAGATAATCATTCCGAACGGTGACTCCTGTTTTTATCCGGGAGACACTATAATAGTCGTATCGGACAGCGATGAGCTTATAACATGCATAAACGACATATTTGAATAAGAACTCATTTGGTGGTGAATATGAACTTTAGAATGATAGGACGAATAATATCGTTCATATTAATCGTGGAAGCGGTTTTCATGATACCTGCTTTACTGCTCTGCGCATTCAGCGGGCAGACGGCATCAAGCACCGCATTCCTGATTTCAATAATAATAATAATGGCGGCGGCTTTTCTGCTCTGGGTTTTGACCAGAAAAGCACAGAAGGGTTTTTATTCAAGGGATGGTCTTGTATGTGTGGGCCTGTCATGGATAGTGATGAGCCTGTTCGGTGCGCTTCCGTTCTTTATTTCAAAGGAGATACCGAGCTATATCGACGCTCTTTTTGAGATAGCATCCGGCTTTTCGACGACCGGTGCGTCCATATTGAATGATGTTGAAGCGCTTACAAGGGGAATGCTCCTGTGGAGAAGCACGAGCCATTGGCTTGGAGGAATGGGAGTACTGGTTTTTCTGCTTGCGCTCGTTCCGATAAGCGGACGCAATGATGGATTTACTATGCACCTTTTAAGGGCGGAGAGTCCGGGCCCCGACGTAGGCAAGCTTGTTCCGAGGATGAAGCAGACCGCGACAATACTTTATGGCATGTACATTTTGCTCACGATTCTGGATTTTTTGTTCCTTGTTATTGGAGGACTTCCGGTTTTTGACTCGGTATGTATTGCCATAGGAACCGCAGGAACGGGAGGCTTCGGTGTATTGAATTCGAGCATAGGAGGATATTCACCGTATGTCCAAAATGTTTGCACGGTCTTCATGTTCCTGTTCGGAGTGAATTTTACATGCTATTATCTGCTCCTGTGCGGAAAGATAAAGAACGTACTGAAGGATGAGGAGCTGCATTGGTATGTCGGAATAGCTTTTTGCAGCATTGCGGCAATAACAATAACGCTCCTGCTGAACAACACATATTCCACATTCAACGAAACGCTGCGTCATTCGGCATTCCAGGTGGGGAGTCTTCTTTCATCGACCGGCTTTGCAACGACTGACTTTGATCTCTGGCCGTCATTTGCCAAGGCGATACTGTTCTCGTTGATGTTTATAGGAGCAAGCGCAGGCTCGACCGGAGGTGGCTTCAAGATCGGAAGGGCTTTGCTGATAGCCAAAATACTGCGCAGAAATGTCAGACAGGTGCTTTATCCAAATAAAGTGCAGGTCATAAGAATGAACGGTCGTGTTGTTGACGAGAATATATTGAGAAACACCAATGCTTACCTCTGCGCATATGTCATTATAATTTTAGCAAGCTTCCTGTTGGTATCACTCGACGGATTCTCGACCACGACTAATTTAACCGCAGTTGTATCCTGCTTTAATAACATGGGCCCCGGTCTTGAAAGCATTGGCCCGACGCTTAACTATTCGGGATACGGTGTGTTTTCAAAGATAGTTCTGGTGTTTGATATGCTTGCCGGAAGGTTGGAGATATTCCCGATACTTGTCCTCATGTCGAGGAGCGCGTGGAAAAGAAGATAAGGAAGAACAGCAGAATAATTGCCGGAGTCCCGATAAAAGGGATCCGGCATTGTTTTTACTATGACGTTAATTACATCACGTTTATCTTCTTCTGGTTGAATTGGCTATGGCAAGAAGCCTGAGAAAGGATATGGCGGCGGAAAGCACAGCGACAACATATGTGAATGCGGCGGCTCGAAGCACCTTTTTTGCATAACCTTCTTCTTCCGCGCCGGAGATATAGCCTCCCGCTGTCAGCATATCAAGGGCGCGCCTTGATGCATTGAGTTCTATTGGGAGAGTTAATAGCTGGAACGCAAGTACGAATCCAAACAGAACGACGCCGACCATGCTTACCGTGTATCCGAGGGAACCCATGAATAATCCGATAATAACAAGCAAAAATGAGAATCTCGCGCCTATGTTGGCAACGGGCAGTATAGAATTGCGAAGCTTTATGGCATTATAGCCGCTCTCATACTGCATTACATGACCGCACTCGTGGGCCGCAACGGCTATTGCCGCTATGCTCGTTGAAGAATAAACCGACTGGCTAAGGGAAACGCATCCTGCTTTGGGATTGTAATTATCGGTAAGCGTTCCGCTTATCTGTTGTACCCGAACATTGCTCCCGTTCCTGTAGAGAAGCTCGGAAGCAATGGATGCGGCGGTTTTGCCGCAGGATACGGGATACGAGTTGTATTTATTGAACGTCGATTTTACCTTGGCTTGCGCTATAATGCCAAGAACCATGATAAGTAAAGCCGCAAGCAGCAGGGTGGATGAGCTGCCCATTATTGAGCCGTATCTAAACATGCCATAGCTTACAATCAACATAATTCATTCTCCTGTCTTAAAAAACATTATAGTTAATGATATACATTATGAGGTAAAACACCTGACCGATAATGAAAAGCACGGTTACTATTGATGTTTTGAACCTTGCCCTGCTTAAAGCAACACCGTCGTCCCTGCCCTCGCAAAGATGGGTGAGCGCAATGGGAAGTACCGCCAGAGCAGCCATATATCTCGGCGCGGACAAAAGCCATGAAGCACCGCACGCAGCGGCGAAATATGCCGCAAAGTATAGGGTGTAGGAGGTTCTCAAAGTCCTTGCGGAAAATGCGAACGCGGCAAGCGCACCTGACATGAACAGTATGTTTGGCAAACACAATCCGAATGCTTCTGCGTTGTTTGTTCCTATGGTATTTATAAACAAATCGGTGTGCTGTGAAAAGGAACCGAAAAAGAAATCGAATCCCTGATGCCATACATCCCGCTTAAACTCAATAAACTTGAACCAGTCGTTCCACAAAAGCTTGTTTATAAGCAGATATGCGAAGCTGCCTGCAAAAAAGAGTACCAGACTTCCCGATATTATAAGCAGGTTTTTAGCAAGAAGCTTTTTACCGTTCTCACGTCTTATCTCAACGGCATATGATACGGCTTCCGCAATGAATGGAACCACCAAGAGTATGCCCGACAATCGGCTGAAGGATGCAAGTGCGCCAAACAGAGCGGCAAGCGGAAATCTGCGTTTTCTGAGGGCAAGCAGAGTTGACGCGCTCAGAAGAAGGAAAAGCGCTTCGCCCAAGGGCGCGATGAAGAATATTGCGGACGGTATCGCAAATGCGAATACCACGGCGAATTTCGCGGATCTTCTGCCGGTATCCATGAGAGCAAGCCTGTACAGCACAACGGAAGCCGCGCATGAACAGATCGTGTTTATAAGCGAGGCGGATATGAAGCTGTTGTTGAATAACAGATTGAAAAGCCTTATGAGAATGGGATACAAGGGCAGAAAAACGATGTTGTACATCTGGGATGTTTCGGTAATATACCAGTTCTCCGCAATTTGAAAATAATACTCTGCGTCGATGCCGGGCTTGTTCCAGATAACCTCAAGAGTGTTGAATATGGAGCCGTGGCATTTGGTAAACAGCATGGCAAATACATACGCAAGAATCACAGTAAATATCCTTGCACAGAGAACTGCGATGATTATGCGGATGGGTTTGCTGTATCTGTTTCTCTTTTCGCTTCTGTCGCCTGTCCGATAGTTGCTGCTTTTGTGGTTCCCTTTAAAAAACTCAAAGGCGCGCGGAACGGCAAGCCCCAAAGAAAGCGTGAATATTCCGAGCATTAAAGCCGCTGATAGTATTCCGTAGACCGTCAGACCTTCCCGCGTAAAGAGCCACACTCCGAAGAACGCGAGAGCAACAATAAACAGAGCGGCGCAGACTATCTCGACGCCGCGCTTCGGGGATCTGACTTTTATTTCATTACAATCTCTTTCCATGTTTTAATTATATCACCGTGATAATGAAAAAGCAATCATGCTTGCTTGGGAAAAGGAGAAAATAAAGATAAAACGATAAAATCATAATCCCAAATTATTATAAACCCCGCCCCTTCTGTGAGCGTGTATCCGATACATAAAGGACGGGGTGTTGAAAGCGAGAATCAGACTATTCCGATAGCAAAACGCAGTATCTGTAAGGCGTCTGCTGAGTCAATCGTTCCATTGCCATCAATGTCTGCGTATGGATAAATGCTATTTACAATGCCCATGCTGAAACGCATTGTCAAAAGCGCATCGTCCATATTCACAGAGCCATCTCCGTTGGCGTCGCCGGGTATACCCTCATCGCTGACTTTGATGGAATAGAATACGGGTGTGGAGTTGCTTGTAACGTACCAGACGGCCCTATTTCCCGTTACGATTGGCAAGCAATCGGAAAGCTTTAATGATGAGTCGGAAACCGTATCCGAAATTATGTTTCCGCTGCCGTCAACGAATACATATTTTACGACCGAGTTTTCCTTCCATATAACAAGAAGCTTATCGTCATTTACCTTCACAAGCTGAGGATTGCTGAGAGTAATATTGCCGGAGTTTGAGTAGTGTGTAAGCCATGTAATCTTTGTACCGCCGCTGCTGAAGTTATTTCGATCGGTTATCGTTATATAGATGTTGCGCTGTGTTCCCGATGTGAGGATATTGGAGTTTCCGGCTGTCATGTAGCCCTTGCTTGTCAGTTCAAAACCTCCCACACAGGCGTTTGTGGTGTTGTCGCCGGCAGTACCGGGATAGGACACGGTGTTAACATAATTGCATCCGGATTGAAGCGTGGAATCACATATGCCGCTGTTATAACGAATAAGCGCGGCGGATCGCGGATGAGCGTCGCCATGATCAAGGGCGATGAGCTTGTTGCCGTCTGCCTTTATGAACTGGTTAAAGCTGTGACTTACATAGCCGCCGTCAATATTCCAAATAATAGAAAAGATGTCAACGACCTCCATGATGTTTGTGTTCACCGTATATGTGAGGTTTGCTTGATGGTTTACACCGTTATAAGCATACATCTCATGGCATGTGCGTACAAAGAGGTAAGCACCTGATTCATCCATGCGCAGACTTCCGGCGTCGAATGGTATAGTGGTGTTTGCACCGTATATGCTCGCATGACCCAATCGCTGCCAATCCTTAGAGTATTTTACCGTTCTGATTACCTCGACATTATCGTTTTCATTCGGATTGCTTTGACCGAATACAAGATAATTGTATTCGCTTCCGCAGAAGAATCCTCCAAACAGAGGAAGCTCACATGTTATACTCTTGGCATTGATGAAGTGGTTAGCTGAATCGTAGCTCTCGACCGTTACGCAAGAGCCGGTATACTCAACACGAGTGATGCCGCTGCCATTGTCATACAGATAGGAATTGACTACCTGTGACCAGTTGTGCCATGTCCAATAATTCCAATGGTCTTCGTTGTTTGTAACGGCAGGGGAAGTGTTAACGGCACTTGCCTTGATTGCAGGGAAAAATGATAAAACGGCAAAAGCAATCAACACGGCTGTGAAAATGAATCTTTTCATATCAAGAGTCCTTTCGTCTGTAAAATCTGAGTTATCATCTATAACCTTCGTATATTATACACTCAATTTTCCTTGTTGTCAACTGTATATTTTAGTCCTTGACCTTTATTGGTATATGCGATATAATTTATTCGGTAGATTTTTTATCATTATAAATAAGGAGTAATGCATATGGCGGTAGTAATAGACGGGAAATCGCTCACGCTGAATGACGTTGAGGCGGTTGCAAGAGGATGTGAACAGGTAGTAATGTCCGATGAGGCAAAGGCAGCGGTCAATAAAGCGAGGGCGTATGTTGAGAAGAAGCTCAGCGAGGGCGCGGTTATATACGGACTGACCACGGGCTTTGGAAAATTCTCCGACAGGTTTATTCCTGCGGATGAAACGGCGCAGCTTCAGAGGAACCTTATAATCTCACATTCATGCGGAATGGGAGAGCCGCTGCCGACTGAGGCAGTCAGGGCGGCTATGCTTTTGCGCTGCAACGCGCTTTCACGCGGACACAGCGGCATAAGGCTTTCAACGATAGAAACGCTTCTTAATATGCTCAATAAGGGTGTGCATCCGATAATTCCCGAAAAGGGATCACTCGGAGCGAGCGGTGATCTGGCTCCGCTTTCACATATGGTACTTGTAATGCTCGGCGAGGGCGAGGCGGAGTACCGCGGCGTCAGGATGCCCGGCAGGGAAGCCATGGAAAAAGCGGGCATACCCACAATAGAGCTTGCCGCTAAGGAGGGACTTGCTCTCATAAACGGCACTCAGATAATGACGGCAATAGGCTCCCTCTGCACGATTGACGCACTTGACCTTGTGAAGACAGCGGATATAGCGGCAGCTATGACAGCCGAGGCACAGCTTGGAATAAAGGCGGCGTTTGACAAAAAGGTGCATGAAGTGCGCGGACATCGCGGGCAGATGGATACTGCTGAGAACCTTTTGAAGCTTCTTGAAGGTAGCGAGCTTGCAAAACGCACACAGCCGGATAAGGTGCAGGACGCATATGTTATAAGGTGTGTTCCGCAGATACACGGCGCGAGCAGGGATGCGGTGAACTATGTAAAGGAAGCCGTCGAGCGTGAGATAAACGCCGTAACGGATAACCCGATTATATTCCCCGATGAGGATGAGGTCATATCAGGCGGCAACTTCCATGGACAGCCCATGGCGCTGGCGTTTGATTTCTTAGGCATTGCCGTATCGGAGCTTGCGAATGTTTCCGAGAGGAGAACCGAGCGCATGGTCAATCCGGCACTCTCATTTGGACTTCCGGCATTCCTTACAAAGCATGGCGGGGTCAATTCCGGGTTTATGATAGCTCAGTACTCCGCCGCTTCCATGGTGTCGGAGAATAAGGTGTATGCGCATCCCGCGAGTGTTGACTCCATACCGTCGTCGGCGAATCAGGAGGATCATGTTTCCATGGGTACGACCGCCGCGAGGAAGTGCCGCATGATACTCGACAATGCCCAGAAGGTTATAGGCATTGAGCTTGTTGCGGCGCATCAGGCGTTATGGCTGCGCAGCGAGGAGGGCAGGGGACAAATGGCTGCCGCTACGAAAGCTGTGTATGATCTGCTCGACTCAAAGATTGCGCCGATTGAAACCGATGTTGTAATGTATCCCAATCTCAAGGCAGCGGATGAGCTTATAAAAGCTCATGCCATAGTGCCTGCTGCCGAAAAGGTCTGCGGAACACTAAAATAACTGAGGAAAGGAAGATATGATGGAGAATGGAGAACAGTAAAATTTCAGAAGCAATGACAATAAAGCTGGATAATATCCTGCCGGAATACCCCAAATTCGAGGAAGGACGCCGCCGCGCTCCTGACAGGGGATTCCGTTTGACAAAGGCGCAGACACAGCTTGCTCTGAGAAATGCTTTACGCTATGTTCCTGAGGAACTGCATGAAAAGCTTGCTCCCGAATTTCTTGAGGAGCTGAAAACAAGGGGACGAATTTACGCTTACCGTTACCGTCCTGAGGGACGCATCTATGGAAAGCCCATTGACGAATACAAGGGCAAGTGCATAGAGGGCAAGGCGTTCCAGGTGATGATAGATAATAACCTCGATTTCGAGATTGCCCTGTATCCGTATGAGCTTGTAACATACGGTGAAACGGGTCAGCCCTGTCAGAATTGGCTCCAGTACCGTCTTATAAAGAAGTATCTTGAGGAGCTGACGGAGAATCAGACGCTCGTGCTTGAAAGCGGACATCCTGTTGGGTTGTTCCCCTCAAAGCCCGAAGCTCCCCGTGTTATACTCACCAACTCCATGATGGTCGGCATGTTCGACAATCTGGACGATTGGGAGATCGCCGAGGAGATGGGCGTCGCCAACTACGGTCAGATGACAGCCGGCGGTTGGATGTACATAGGGCCGCAGGGAATAGTGCATGGCACTTTCAATACAATACTCGGCGCGGGACGCAAATACCTCGGCATACCCGAAAGCGGAGACCTTTCGGGCAGAGTGTTTGTTTCGTCCGGTCTTGGCGGAATGTCAGGCGCACAGCCCAAGGCGGCAAATATTGCCAACGCGGTGGGCATATTCGCTGAGGTTGACAGAAGCCGCATTGAAACACGTCTTGATCAGGGATGGGTCAATATCATCTCCGACGATCTTGACGAGGTATTCAGGCTTGCGGACGAGCATAGGGCGAACGGCACAACCATTTCGATAGCCTATCACGGAAACATTGTCGATCTGCTTGAGGCGGCGGTCAAGAGAGATTTCAAGATCGATCTGCTTTCGGATCAAACATCCTGCCATAATGTCTATAATGGCGGATACTGCCCGGTAGGATACACATTCGAGCAGAGGACGGAGCTTTTGCATACCGACCGCGACGCTTTCCGAAAAGCGGTTGACGCAAGCCTGCGCCGTCACTTCGACGCCATATGTATGCTGAAGAAGAACGGAACATACTTCTTCGATTACGGCAACTCCTTTATGAAGGCTGTA
>CADAGD010000035.1 GCA_902787375.1 uncultured Eubacteriales bacterium | reverse complement strand
TGAAAGCAGCTTGAAAGCTCAAGCCGGATAAGGAAAACGACCCTTCCGTCTTGGAGGGCTGAAGCCCTCCAATCCACCTCCCCTTACGCAGGGGAGGCAGTATACTTGTATGCTTCACCAATGGTTTGCACCAAACGAGGAAAGCGGTTTACCGTTCTGCATTCCTGCCAGATTTGCGCCAAGCGCGGAGAATCGTTTCTCCGTTTGCTTGAAAGCTTCGACACAGCAAGCCGCCGTCTGCATGGCACAGCAAGTTCGTTTCAATCCAGTATATAAGATATTCACTTGATTGTCAAGCGTTTTCGGGGTTTTTCGGGGTTTCCCTGAACGTGACGGAGATGCTTGTCCCCTCGTTTTCGCGGCTTTCGAGCTGTATTTCCGCTCCGTATTTTTCGGCTATATGCTTGACAATGGCAAGTCCGAGACCGGTTCCTCCTGTCTGTCTGGATCGGGATTTATCGACGCGGTAGAATCTTTCGAACACATGCGCTCTATGCTCCTTGGGGATGCCTATGCCGGTATCGCGCACGGTGAGCGTTTTTCCGCGTATTTCGACAAACACGCTGCCGCCCTCCCTGTTATAGCGGATGGCGTTGTCCATCAGATTATAGACAAGCTCCGAAAGCAGGCTCCTTGAGCCTGTCACGTTCAGCTCCTCGGTATCAGTATTGAGCGACACGCCGTGATCCTCGGCTGATTTTAACAGCACATCCCTGCACTCGTCAACGACATCCGCAATATTCACAAGCTCCTTCTCGCTTTCCGCGCTGCTCTCGTCAAGGCTTGAGAGCCTTATTATATCGGATATGAGCGCGAGCATTCGATTTGATTCCCTGTGTATGCGCTCGGCGAAAACCGGTATGTCCTGCTTATTCGCTATGCCCATGGCTATCATTTCCGCATAGCCGGATATGGAGGTCAGGGGCGTTTTAAGCTCATGGCTGACATTGGCGGCAAACTCGCGCCTCATCCGCTGGAGCGTCAACTGCTCGCCCATATCGAGCAGGAGCATCATTGTTCCCGCTATCTGACCGCTGAATATGACGGGATCCACAAGCACTCTCAGCGTCACTCCATCCACCGTATACTCGGTGATGCTGCTCTCGCCCCTTTCCGCGAGCGCTATGCAGCGGAGCAGCTCCTCATCCTTTATCGCGTCCGTCTTGTACATTCCCACGGCGTATTCGGGCAGCCCAAGATAACGGCTCGCATCGTCGCTCACCGTGTATACTCGCGCATTGCCATCAAATATGATAATGCCGCCCGTCATGCTGTCTATCATGGCGGAATACTCAGCCCGCTTATAGCTGTTTTCCACTCTGACGACCGCTCGCGTAAGCTGATAGAGCGTTATCGAACCCGTAATCACGATAAATCCAAGTATCACAAATATCCACGGCTGCGGCATATTTATTATCGCCAGCGCGACCGACAGCACGCTCGTCAGCATGAGCGCGATAAGGTACTCTATTATCAGCATCGAACGGATGCGCTTGTCCATGTGATTTAAGCCTCCATATTTAATATTTCATATTCAATAATCAGCTAATGACAGGAGCGGTAACTCCGGCTTGATTTATCGAGATCGAAGCGCCTATCGCGGCGCGTACGCGCTGATCAGCGCGGCTCCCGTTGGTCGCAATTTAAAGCATCGAACGGATGTGCTTGTCCATTTGGTCAAAGCCTCCATATTAAACCACTCATTGATCACATCAATTATACAATCAAAGCGGTTCGTTTTCAATGCCGGCTCAGGCACCTTAACAGCTCTGTGCGAATATTTTTCCTTTTTATATAAAAATTTTAAAAAAAAGCTTGCAAGTACGCTTGAAATTGGGTAAAATAAAATGCTGAGATGTAATCTTGGTGTTCTCTGCCTTTTCACACGGAAAATCGCGGGAACGGCTATAATAAAAAAACCATGCTGCCCACTTCGGAACGGGCTTATATATTACAGGAGGTCAATTATGAACCTTTCACTTGAGATAAAAAAATTCATGAATAACGAGCATACCGGCGAGTATGTAACCGTAGTGCTTCCCTCCGAGCTTCCCATAGAGCGTTCGGAGGTGCGTGAGGTCAATAAGGATAAATCCGCCGCGCATTCGGCAAAGAGCGTTGCGGACAACAAGGCGCGCATAGCGTCGAAGGCGAAGGAGAGGGCGGCCAACACTCAGAAGCTGCACGATCTGAAGCAGGAGGAGCTGGACGAAGCCAACGCCGTGCTTGAGGACATAGTCTCCCAGCAGAAGGCGATGCAGCCCGATCTTGATGAAAAACGCGACAGGTATGAGGATTCCCGCGCCGATTACGATGAGAAGAACGGCGTTTACAGCTTCAAATACGAAGCCTATAAAGCCCTTGAGGAAGCATACAATGCCGCTGTTGAGGCGGAGCGCACAGCCAATCTGGTGCTGAACGACTGCCGCGCCAATTTCAGCGGAGCGGAGAGCGCGCTTGCCTCCGCCAAGGAGCACGGAATGCGTCACGAAGGCTTGCTCTCCTCCTCAAGGAGCGAGGTAGCCGAGAACAAGGTGCTTGCGGACAACGCAAGGAATGAGGCGCGTGAGGCGTCAAGGCTGGAATCGGAGAAGCGTGAGCAGTTCAACGAGCTTTCCGAAACCACGGCTCAGCTTCTTGCCGTATTCAAGCGCGAGAACAGACGCTTTAACGAGTGTCAGAAGGCACTCGCCTCCTCTCAGAAGGAGTGTACAAAGGCAAACGCGGATTACGCCTCGACCTCCGAAGCCCTGGCTTCCGTCGAAAGCCAGATAAATCAGACATCAAGGACGGATATAGAAGCTCTCAAGTCCAAGGCGTCGAACCTCAGAGCCAAGCTTGAGGCGGCAAACGTCCGCGTCAGCAACGCCGAAGCGGAAAGAGCCGCCAATGAAACCTCACTCGAATACGCTCAGGAATCGCGTTCGCGTGCCGAGATAAACTACAACAAATCCAATGAGTTGACGTCCATCTGCAAGGCGGAGCTTGACGACCTCCATGCCAAGGCCGCTGCGGCGGCGGCAAAGGCTGCCGAGGCGCAGGCAAGGCTTTCATCGGTCAGCATGAGCTTTGAAAAATCCCGTGACGAGGTCGAAACCTCGGCAAGGGACGTCAAGAACATGGAGGCCGGGCTTGTCGGCTCCAAGAAGGCACTCCTCAATGCCGAGTCCGACGTCGAGAGAAGGCACGAGGAGGTTCTCCGCACAAGGGAGGAGCTTGAAAACGCACGCTCCGCCATGGACGAGAAACGTGCGATAATGCAGAAGAGCGAGGCTCTTTACAAGGCGCACAAGGAGGCTTTCGACTCCATAAACAGCTCCTACCAGATGGCCGAAAGGGACAGGCGCACGCAGAAGAATATCTGCGAAAGGCTCAAGACCGAGCTTAAAATGCTCTCGGATCAGCTTGAGGATGAGATCGCCGCCCGCGACGCCGCCGTGAACGACGCCGAATCCAGCTCTGCCGAGGCGGAGCGCAGAAGGCTTTCCGTCCGCACGATAAACACAAGGAACGAAACCGTTAAGATACACTATATCCAGCAGGGCAAGGGCGAGGATATAATACTCGTTCACTCGATAGGTCAGTCGCTCTATACATACCGTGAGCTTATTTCAAAGCTCAGCTCCAAATTCCGCGTGACCGCGCTCGACCTTGTCGGCTTCGGCTATTCCGAAAAGCCCTACTACTTTAACTATACTCTCGATGAGATGTCCGATTTCATAGAGCGTTTCATGGAGGCCATGGAAATGGAGACCGCTCACATATTCGGCTTCTCGATGGGCGCGGGCTATGTGATCAATTTTGCCAAGCGTTATCCCGATAAGGTCGGCAAGGTGGTGCTGCTCTCGCCGGGCGGCATAACCCCTGAGATGCCCTCCTCGATCCGCTCGATAGACAGCCGTCTTTTCGGAGGCATTGCCGCGAGGATGATTAATCTCAAGTCGGTCAGAAAGATGCTCTCCGAATGCTATTTCGATCTCACGAACCATACCGACGACGTCGTTGACGAATACTATAAGCCCATCGCCACGCCCGAAACCAAGCGCGTGCTGAGGGTCTGCGTCGGCAATTATGACGATGAGGCAGTCATACATTCCCTCAAGTCCGTCACCGCCGACACGCTCCTGCTCTGGGGCAACGAGGATAAATGGCACCCCACCGATATGGCGAATGTATTCCGTACGGTCATGCCCAATGTCAACTATACCCTCGTCCGCAACGCCGGACATCTGGCGCATGAGGAGAAGGCCGAAAGGGTCGCTCAGCTCATAAAACAGTTCATTCCCTGCGGCTATAACGAGGATGAAGCCGACCGGGATTGAGCATAAAATAACATTTGAATAGCACGGGGTACGGTTTGTGCGAACAAACCGTACCCGCTCGCTGTGCGAGCCGCAGTGCGTGGAGTGTCAATAAATCGCAACGGTGCCGCGATAGGCGCGTAACCTCGATAGACCAAGTATGATTTACCGCCCCCGCGAGGCATATCCTTGTCGGATATACTTCAACAGACTTAGAACTGCTCATGCTCGGTCTGTGCCAAACAATTTGGCATGGATGCTCTCTGTGTCCAATACCCGATTGTTGCTGTCAGCCGAGCATAGCGAGGATGACTGAAGGGTCGCAAATCAGCCCGAAAAAAAAACAAAGGCGGTAAATAGAAATACTCAATGGAAGAACGCAAGCCTCGGCTCCCATTGTCAAGGGGAGCTGTCAACCGAGCAGAGCGAGGATGACTGAGGGGTTGCAAGCGGCTTAAAAGCTCAAGCGGGATAAGGGGTAACGCAACCTTGGCTCCCATTGTCAAGGGGAGCTGTCAGCCGAGCAGAGCGAGGATGACTGAGGGGTTGAAAGCGGCTTAAAAGCTCAAGCGGCATAAGGGGTAACGACCCTTCCGTCTTGGAGGGCTGGAGCCCTCCAATCCACCTTCCCTTACGCAGGGGAGGCAGAGAACCTCAGCCCAAGCAACTACTTTCTACCAAATAGTATTTGAAAAGGCTTTATGGAAACGTTCAAGGCGAGAACGCAACCTCGGCTCCCATTGTCAAGGGGAGCTGTCAGCCGAGCAACGCGAGGATGACTGAGGGGTTGCAAGCGGCTTAAAAGCTCAAGCGGTATAGGGGGTAACGACCCTTCCGTCTTGGAGGGCTGAAGCCCTCCAATCCACCTCCCCTTGCGCAGGGGAGGCAGAGAACCTCAGCCCAAGCAGCTACTTCCTACCCAATAGTAATTGAAAAAAGCTTTGTGGAAACATTCAAGACGAAACCGTAACCTTGGCTCCCATTGTCAAGGGGAGCTGTCAGCCGAGCAGAGCGAGGATGACTGAGGGGTTGCAAGCGACTTAAAATCTCAAGCTTGATAAGTGTAACAAGCTTCCGTCTTGTCGGGCATTCGGATTAACGGGCGTTCTCCCCGCGAAAGTTTTCCACATAATCAACATTGAAAACTCGAATGTTGATTATGAAAACTTCCAAAAAGCGAACATCGTGGAAAAGCTTTGAGTTTTCCACATAATTTTCCTCCTGTTTTCAACCTGAAAAAACCAAGGCAGCATCTGCCAAAAAAGCTAAATTCCACAGTTTCCTTATCCCCTGATACTGGTACTGTATTATAATAACAAGTGATGATTAAAAGAAGGAGATGCCAACATGAAATTCTGCGTGAACTCGTCCGAGCTTATCGAGGCTCTTGCCGTTGTAACGAAAGCATTGTCGTCGAGCAATGAAACACCTGTGCTGAGAGGCATATACATAAGCGCATTCAATAATGAGCTGTATCTCAAATGCTCCGATTCGTCGGTTCAGATAGAAACCACGATCCCCGCCATTGTCGATGAGGACGGCGCGGCTGTAATGCCGGGACGCTTGATGGCAGACCTCGTCAGGCGCATCAAAAGCGATAAGATAAGCTTTGAAACGGTCGATGAGCATTCCGTGAGGATAGTCGGCGGCAGATCAAGGAGCGTTCTGCAATTCTTCAATCCGGAGACTTATCCCAAGATGGAGGAGGTCAGGGGCGATATTTCATTCAACATAAAGCAGAACGTGTTCCGCTCGATGATAAAGCAGACCGTATTCAGTTGTGGCGATGAGGACGCAAAGGCGATCCTGCGCGGCATACTCATGGAGTTCACGGACGAGGGATTTTTAAATCTAATAGCCCTTGACGGATTCCGCCTTGCGAGAAGGAGCGAGAAGGTCAGCGTGAACGGCGCGAAGCGCAATGCCGTCGTACCCTCCAAGACCATGAGCGACATAGCCAACATAATCTCCGATACCGAGGATGAGATAAGCATAACCCTTTCAGCGACGCATATAACCGTCAATATGGGCATAACCAAGATAAAGGCGCGTCTTATAAAGGGCGAATACATCAATTATAAGAACATACTCTCAAGAAAATCGGCGTCGAGGATACTCGTCAACAGAAGCGAGTTCCTTGAGAGCCTTGAGGTGCTGTGGCTCATTGCCAAGGAGAATAACAATAATGTCATAAGGCTTGAGTTCGATGAGGACAGCATGCTCATTTCCGCAAGGAGCGAAACCGGCAGCATTAATGAAAGCGTCGCGGTCAATATCACGGGAACGCCCGTCGAGATAGCCTTTAACGCCAGATACTTCATCGACATAGTCAAAGCCGTCGATGACGAGATGATAGCCCTTAACCTCAATACAGGAGTTACTCCCTGCATAATCGAGCCCGTCAACGGCGATGAGTATTACTACCTCGTGCTGCCGATAAGAATAATGAGGAACTGATGCCGTGAGCCGAGGTATTTGCCGGAAAGATAAAAAAGGATACGGCAGAGCGCGGAAAGAATGACAAAGTACCCAAGCTCCCCTGCACAAGGGGAGCTGTCAGCCGAGCAGAGCGAGGATGACTGAAGGGTCGCAAATCAGCCTGAAAAAAGCTCAAGTGGGCGAATAAAAGCAATCAAGGGAAGAACGCAAGCCTCGGCTCCCATTGTCAAGGGGAGCTGTCAGCCGAGCAACGCGAGGATGACTGAGGGGTTGCAAGCGGCTTAAAAGCTCAAGCGGTATAAGGGGTAACGACCCTTCCGTCTTGGAGGGCTTGAGCCCTCCAATCCACCTCCCCTTACGCAGGGGAGGCATAGCTTACTGACAAAGTCTGCTTTTCTTGGCTTCCCCTTTGAGGGGAAGCTGTCAGACAAAGTCTGACTGATGAGGTGGAAACAATGGCACTATCAAAAAAAGCTAAGTGCTTATTGAGTTTTTTGCCACCTCATCCACCACCGCTGAGGCGTTTTGCCACCTCATCCACCACCGCTGAGGCGGCGGTTCCCCTTCCCCTCGTAGGGGAAGGCAGGCATCTTTAGCGCGTTTGGGGTTTGTCAGCCGAGCATAGCGAGGATGACTGAGGGGTTGGTTAAACTCTATCCACATGATACAAAGAAAGCGAGGAGCGGGAGAAATGGGCCGCGGAATTTTCAGAGAAGAATTTTACAATGTTGAAGGGGATACGCTCGATCTTCGTCTTATTGATACGGTTGACGGCAAAGAGGCTGAACTGCCGTTCTACTGGTGGAGCATAATCCTTAAAGCCTCCGGGCAGGAGGTGGGAAAGATCAGCCTGAGATTGGGGCACAACTATCATTCCCGCTTCAACGGCAATATCGGATACGAGATTGACGACGAATACAGGGGGCATCATTACGCGCTGACAGCGTGTCAGATGGTTGCGGATATTGCCCGCGGACACGGTATGGACAGGCTGTACCTCACATGCGATTATGACAACATCGCCTCTTATAAAACGATTGAGAAGCTGGGTGCGGAGCTTATCGAAACGGTTGTGCCGCCGAAGGACTACATATTCTACTATGAGGGCATCGCACCTCATAGAATCTATTTGTTGAGGCTGTGATGTGCTTTTCGGATGCACAGCCGACAAACGGTCGTATGGTGAATATCGGGGTTTGAACCCGGATATAAATAAAAACAGGAGAGGATTTATTATGAGTATTAAAAAGCTGCTTGGCATATTTGCCGCCGTTATGATGTGTGCTGTTGTAATCGCGCTTTCGGGCTGCGGTTCACAGGAAACAAACGAAGCGTTTAACGCGGATGAAACTCTGAAAAAGCTGCTTGAGGACGTCAGGTATGAGGCGGAGCTTGAGGATGTCAGCGAGTACGCGGGCTTCACATTCAGCGACGTCGCGGACGGTGTGGATATAAAGATGTATGCCGCAGGAGGAAAGCTAAACGATCAGGTGATATTCTTCAAGGCTGATGACGCCTCCGCTACAGAGGGCATCAATAATTCCGTCAAGACCTACATCGAATCCCTCAAAAATGAGGCGAAGCTTTATAATCCTGAGGAGGTAACAAAGCTTGACAATGCCGTGATCCGTACATACGACAACTGTGTGTTCGTATGTATAACGAATGACGTTGAAACGGCGGGAAGCATTCTAACGGTTTTTTTTCTGTTTTTCTTATAATGCTTGCGCTTCTGACGGCAGGCTGTGCCGAGCCTCACGACAGGGAAGGCTCGAACGACGTTATAGACATTCCCGCTGAAACGGTTAAGGCGGATTTGACTGCCGCTCCGGTTCAGGCCTCAGAAGAGCCTGAGGCGACGGAAATATTCTTGTCCCCGTCATATCCGCCTTCTACCGAGGCTCCTAAGGTTCCTGCCATAACAAGCGTATCGGGCAAGTACAGCACATACGACGGAACGAACATAATGCGCGTCGATGACCGAGCCTATGAGATGTGCGTGTTCCTTGAGGATGAAACGAAAAGCTATGCCGCGCTGATAAGCGATACGGCGGCAAGGCTAAAGGGAAAGACGACGGTTTATGACCTCATAATTCCCACGGCTTACGGCGTTATGATGCCGGACGATATGCGCGAAAGCATTTCCTTCTACATCGACACGGGGGAGTGCATTGAAAAGGTCTACTCCGATATGTCCTCCGACGTCAAAACGGTGAGCTGTTATGATACGCTCATGCGCCACAGGGACGAGTTCATATACTTCCGCACCGACCATCATTGGACGGCGAACGGCGCGTACTATGCCTATTCCGAGTTTTGCAAAAAGAAGGGTGTGGAGCCGTACTCCCTCGAAGGCAGAAGGGTGGATGAATACGGCGGTTTCCTCGGCTCGCTGTATAAGGAGGGCGGCAATATACCCGAACTGCTCCCGGAGGAAACGGTCTATGCCTATTGGCCCGTGTCCGAGAATGTTAAGATGCTCATAACAACCGCCGAGGGCAATCAGGTCGAGGAGCCGATTATAACGGATGTTTCCGCTTACAGCGCAACGAACAAGTACAGCACTTTTGCCGGAGGCGATAACCCGATCACCGAGTTCACCAATGATGACGCTGCGGACGGTTCAGTTTGCATAATAATAAAGGAGTCGTTCGGAAATGCGCTGCTCCCCTTCCTTGTGGATCATTACAGCAAGGTCTATGAGATAGACTACAGATATTGGAAGGGCAATGTCGTTGAGCTTGCCGAACAGGTCGGCGCGAATGACCTCATTTTTGCCAATAACTTTATGATGATAAGCTCCAAGAGCAATATCGGAAAGCTCAATATGATACTGCACTAATCCGGCTGATGAGGTGGAAGCAGCGGTGCTATCAAAAAGGCTAAGTGCTTATTGAGTTTTTTACCACATCACCCACCACCGCCGAAGCGGAGGTTTGAACGGCTTGTGCGCAAGTCGTTCTTTTTTTGCTCCTATGGTTTACCCGCCGCGCGACTTCGCCGTCCTCGCACGCCGCGCTCGGACGATTCCGCCGCGGCTGCTCATTTCCCGAATCGGGGAAGACTGCGCTATGGAGTGCGGATAAGCGTTGATTGCGGAAGGCTCAAAAAAAGTATTCCGAAAAAGTAAAACGGCAGCCCTGACCGAATAGCTGCCGTCTTACGGGAAAAAGGAGGTAATGGGAAAAAACAACACATGAAAAAAGAGTCTTTGCCGCGCTTGTGGCACAGAGGAAGGAAGGATGTGCCACGCAAAGTTTCCGAAAAACAAGAAAACAAACCAAGGAACAAAGGATTTCATTACCGCCTTTTGATTAACATATCATGTTAAAAGACGACTGTCAAGGCATTTTTATATTGATTTTCCATTTTTTATCCTGAAAAAGCAAACAAAGTATCTCCAAAACGTAAACGGCAGCTCCCAAACGGGCTGCCGCTTACAGAATAAAAGGAGGTAATGCTGAAACAACTCACGAAATGGAGTATTCCCTGTACCTATATAACGCGCGAGAAGGGGAAAAGGTTGCATCTTTTTTTGAAACTCAATACAGAGAACATCCATGCCAAATTGTTTGGCACAGACCTTCCATTGATTTCATGATTACTTCAAGTTACCGTCACGCATTTTCATCACAACGTCCGCTTCCTCTGCTACTGATGGATCATGCGTTACGATTATGACGCAGCAATCCTCCTTGTGAGCAAGACGTTTGAGTATATCAACTATGTTTTTTCCGTTCTCGCTATCAAGACTTCCGGTAGGCTCATCTGCAAGAATGATTTTACTGCCGGATGCAAGCGAACGCGCTATCGCAACTCGCTGCTGCTCGCCGCCGGAGAGCATACGGGGGAGTTGTACAAGCATATCGTCAGTAATTCCGACAGAAGCAAGCTTTTCCTTTGCCGTGTTTTCTGCTTCGGTTTTGTTGATCTTTCGTATCAGCAATGGATAGGCGGTGTTTTCTATAACCGTCAATAGCGGAAAAAGGTTGAAATCCTGATAAATAACGGAAATCTTTTCCCGACGAAGTTTACAGCGGTCGGCTGTACTCATTGGTATCCCGTCAACGGTTATTTCACCGGAAGAAGGAAGCCGAAGCCCTGCTATAATGGAAAGAAGCGTTGTCTTTCCGCTGCCTGACGCACCCATTATAGCGTACATTTTTCCTGCTTCAAATCGGCAGGAAACACTTTTGACTGCCTCCACGCGGCGATATTTATTTCGATATTCAAAGCAAATATTGTTTAACAGTATTTCCATGTTCTTTTTTCCTTTTATTTAATACGGTTTGGATTTTATTCTGTTTTGGTCATCAGAAGAATGTCCTTGTTTAAAATCAGAGGCAATGCACCTGCAACGGTTCCCAAACATCCTGCTGCTGAAACGGCCGCTATATAAAACCAGGGAGGCGATACCTTTGAGATTAAGGCGAGAGCAGCCACACCAATAGCAAGACATGTGAAACTTACAGCCACATATTCTGTAAATATCTCGGAAAAGATATTCAGTTTTGAACATCCAAGCACATTTTGAAGCGCAAGCTCCCGCTGTCTGTGCCTGATTGAAAGAGTTGCAACTATAAAGCCCATGCAAAGCGTCAGGATTACAATTACTATTTGACAAATATTAAAAATCAACATGCCGCTTTTCAATGTGGCTATGGTTTCATTCATAGTTTTATCATAGATTTCCAAGGCAAACGGGTATGATTCATATATAGGCGATGCCTCCCACGGCTGTGGTACTCCCCTTGGATCAACCTCGGCAAAATAAATATTTGCACATTTTTCTTTAAATTCCTCGATTTTTCGGTTATCTATTATCGTTGCGCTGATACAATCGACACTCAGATTCTTGTTTAAATCAAGGCAAACCTTTGAGGCTGTTTCCCACGGACAATAAACTGATGCGCTTTTTCCGTGAAGGATACCCGCTACATCAAGAGGTATGGTTGAAGTCAGATTATTGTTGTCTCTGGCTTTTACGGTCAACTCCAATTTACTGTTGCCGCTTTGCTGAAAAAGCGAATACAGATCATCCGATATAATGCAGGCATTGGCATCACTTTCAAAAACAGAATCATCGAAACCGCTAAACCACTCAATTGACTGCTCTTGTAGTGAAATGCTTCTATCCGCAAAAATCGAAGTTACTCCAAAAACATTGACGTTGCAGTTTAAGCAATCTGCCTCCATTGAAAACTTCATTTTTATATTATCAACATAGTCAAGGAATGACGTCGTTGGTATGTGAACACTTTCCGCCGTTGTTTCGCGGAACAAATTTGACGCCCAATCCGGAAGCATAAGCCCGTCCACCTGTGTTCCCGTCAGATTCGTGACTGCACAGGTGACTTCCGAATTATCCAGCACGTTCTCTATTTGGTCGGTCATTGAAACAACGCCCAAATGAAAGCCGTATACCAAAATTCCTGCCATAAGCGAGGCAAGCCCCACAATTATGCACATTTTCTTTCTGCGACGCATTCTGCGCAATAAATAAGGAAAAAGCATACTATTCTCCTGTTTGATTATATAGACGGCGCACCACTTTTCGTGCTGTTAAGAATATCATCCCGATAATAAGCACAAACTGCAAAACAGAAATAGCAAAAATCAGAATCGGAGCTTGTGCAATATCAAGCGTTATACCCGCTTGTTCCGAAAAGTTTTGCAGTATAGTTTGCAAAAAGATAAACGATGCAGTACCGCCGAGTATGATTCCTATTAATACTATCCAAATGTTGGTTGAGATATAATACCCGCTTACAAAGTCTTTAGGTGCGCCAAGCCTCCAAAGGCGTTCAGCCTCCGTCTTTTGCTGTGCGGGGTACATAAACAGGAAAACAGCTAAGAAGATACACCAACCTATAATACCAACCAGCAGCATTTTTACGGATGTGGAAAAGAACTCGTTGAGGTTTTCGGAAATATATGAATACCCCTGATCATAATATGCGAGCAATCCGCCATATCCGTTTTTTGCAAGATAATCATCAACCTTGTCCGCAGTACCGTTTTTTAAGAGCAATGAGTAAAAAATACCACTATCATTTTCCGCTGTCTGTCCTACGGCACTCTTCTTTGGAACGAATATTGTATTCGGGGTAAAGGCATATGCGCCTTCTGACCACTCCTGCTTTTGCCGATACAGACCGATGATCTTGAAAGCTGTTTCATCGCTGCTGAACCCCTTATAAACTGAATAAAACGCTGCTTCGGGATTTGCGGATTTCGTTGATAAAAGATTCCATGGTGAGTTATAGTCCTCCTCATAGAAGCGCATGGTAATTTCATCACCGACACCAAGACCGCTGCGGTTTGCCAGCGTTTCGGAGATAAGACATACTTTCGCTCCGTCATCATATTCCTGCTCTGTGAAGGTTCGTCCCTCAGCAATGAACGCATCCTGCAATCCGAAAGGAGCAACACTCATAAGGTTGTCGGTAGCAATCACGGGAAAAGAATGGTTATTGATTTCAATAGCATCCGCTGCTTGCCGCCAAAGCTCATTTTCGTCGTTTGCCATAAAGTCTTCAACCGAACCGCTGAGCTTTTCGATGCTTGCTCTTGCGTACATGTCGTTGAAATCTTTGCAGGGAATGGAAATCATGGAGCCCGTGGTCATGTCAAACTGTTCTACATAACCGTCAAATGCTCCTGCCATGAGGCTTGGAGAGCATTCAACAGTAAGGGAACAGCTTTCTATCATATCAAGCTTGCTCTGGTTAAGGTAAATCTCTTTTTCGGATTCCGAATCGTTGTAAATTGCTATTTCTTTTTCTGTAGCTCCGTTTTTTGCCATCTCCTCAGGAGAGTTTACCGGCAGACTGTCGATTTCTTCCTGTGAAAGCATTATAATATTATCCCATGAACATCGTTCATAAGCACCTTTCGTAATTAAACCGATTTGTTTTTTTAATTCCCAGTTACAATCCGCATAATCGTTTCCGTAAGCGATATAAATATCGTTCTTATTCAGACCGATTTTTGCAAGAGAATCGGCGGTTTCGCCGTGAACGGTCAACCTGATCGTGTATCCGGCAGGATCATCAAAGCCCTTGTGAAGCATATATGCACTTATAACCGTTCCGGTTATATCAACAGCCATATTGCCGTCTGACGCCGTATTTTCCGGAAAATCAATAGCGGGAGCGGCATATGGATAAGGTTCTGAAATATCATCTGCCTTAAATACTATCAAAGCGCAGGTGTACGGATTTTCTGAAATAACGGTAGTACCGTCGCCCTCGCCTGTATAGGCTGATTCGTTGTAAAATTCTGCCCAGTTGAGGGAATCTATGTTTTTGCAAAAAGCGGAGATCAATTCATGATGTTCTTCAGATTGAATCTCCTGCGGTAAATTCACACACAGGGATGAAAGGAATTGCTGAACCTCTATTGGCTGAGAATCGGAGTAAATAACAACGGGGTGTCCCTGCTCATCCACGCTTTGCTCGATTTTATACTTGTTGGTAGGCAATGCAATAGTCGTATATTTTGACTCGACGGAAGCACGGGTGCGGAAAAAGGAAACATATTGACTAAGGCTGACGCACAGCATGGCACTTGCCAACAGAATTATGAGTATTCCTAAAAGCGTTTTCAGCGGCTTTCGCAATAGCTGCTTAATATATATCATAGGTTAGCCTCTCCAATCTTAATTACAGGGGTTATCAGCTTTCGCTGAAAACTCTGTAAAAATTATAATTAAAACATGTGTCTTTGTCAAGGACAAAAACAGTACATGATTTTTACAAATGTTGCGCCGGACATTCAACCACTTGTTTGAAATGAATATATTGTTAAAAAAGCCTTGATTCTGCTTGACAAACGTCAAAGCATGTGTTAAAGTGATATAGCCCCTGTAAAGGGGTATTATTTAGCTTGTATAATTGCGTACGGCTGAATAAGCGGAAGACCGCGAAAACGGTCGATTGTACCGCAATCTTTAAGGAGGATAAAACCATGCGCGTAAAGATCACACTTGCCTGCACAGAATGCAAGCAGAGGAACTACAATACCTTCAAGAACAAAAAGAATGATCCCGATCGTCTTGAGTTCAACAAGTATTGCCGTTTCTGCCGTAAGCACACCCTTCACAGGGAAGCCAAGTAATTCTTTTTGAGGATGATATTATGGCTAACAATGAAGTAAAAAAATCCGTTGAATCCGGTGGATTTTTCAAGAAAATCGGCGGTTTTTTCAAGGGCATCGGAAAATACTTCAAGGAAGTATGGGCTGAGGTCAAGCAGCTCACATGGCCCACGAGAAAGGAACTGATAAGCTACTGTCTTGCCGTTGTAGCCTTCTGCGCTCTGATGGCGATAATAATAGGTGTTCTTGATTTCGCCTTCGGTTCCGGCGTGAACGCGCTTGCCGCTCTCGGTAAGTAAGGTGCTTTAAAATGTCAGATGAGGTAAAGAACATCTTTGAAAAGGCTGTTGAGCTGAGTGAAAATCCCGACGCCGCGAACGTGAATGAGGATCGCACCCATTATGACGACGAAACGCCTACCGAGCCGAGATGGTATGTCGTGCATACCTATTCGGGATATGAGAACAAGGTCAAGGAAGACCTTGAAAAGACCATCGAAAACAGGAATCTCCAGAATCTCATTTTCGAGGTAAAGTATCCCACCGAAACGGTCACGGAAACGCTGGAGGGCGCGAAAAAGCCCAAGACATATCAGCGCAAGGTGTACCCCGGCTACGTCATGGTCAAGATGATCATGACCGACAGCACATGGTACATCGTCAGGAACACCAGGGGCGTCACAAGCTTTGTCGGCTCCGGCAACAAGCCCATACCGCTCACTGACGAGGAGGTCACGGCGATGGGTGTTGAGCGCATGAGCCTCAAGCTCGACGTTGAGGTTGGAGAGAATGTCCGCATTGTCAACGGCCCGTTCGCCAACTTCACGGGTACTGTCACCGAGATAGATCCCGAAACCCAGAAGGTCAAGCTTCTTGTATCGCTCTTCGGCAAGGAAACAGTAATGGAGCTTGATTTTATAGACATTCAAAAGATTTAACTCTAACCCGGCTTATGCCGACACTGTATGTTTTCCCCGCGAGGGGTTTTCATAAGTGGGAGGAACAGAGCCGCGTCAAGGCTCGACACTCCGCAAGTACCACATTATTTTAGGAGGAAATTAAAATGGCAAAGAAGATAACCGGCTTTGTCAAGCTGCAGATTCCCGCAGGTAAAGCTACACCCGCACCGCCCGTTGGCCCCGCTCTGGGTCAGCACGGCCTCAACATCATGGGCTTCTGTAAGGAGTTCAACGAGCGCACCGCCAAGCAGGCGGGCCTGATAATCCCCGTTGTTATAACGGTTTATCAGGATCGTTCCTTCTCCTTCATCACCAAGACCCCGCCCGCATCCGTCCTTATCAAGAAGGCTTGCGGTATCGAGTCCGGTTCCGGCGTTCCCCACAAGACCAAGGTCGCCAATATCACAAAGGCGCAGGTTCGTGAGATCGCCGAGATGAAGATGCCCGACCTCAACGCCGCTTCCATCGAGGCCGCTATGAGCATGATAGCCGGAACAGCACGCTCCATGGGCGTTGTTGTTGTAGACTGAGAGGTGTAATTATGAAGCACGGTAAGAAGTATAATGACAGCGTAAAGACCATCGAGCGCGCTAAGCTCTATGATCCCGCCGAGGGTATTGATGTTGTTCTTGGCACAGCCAAAGCCAAGTTTGATGAGACCATCGAGGCTCATATCCGTCTGGGTGTTGACTCCCGTCACGCTGACCAGCAGGTTCGCGGCGCGGTCGTTCTTCCCCACGGCACAGGTAAGGTTGTCCGCGTTCTCGTTTTCGCAAAGGGCGATAAGGCTCGTGAGGCTCAGGAAGCCGGCGCCGATTTCGTTGGCGATGAGGAGCTTGTAAAGAAGATCCAGACCGAAAACTGGTTCGGATTCGACGTCTGCGTAGCTACTCCCGATATGATGGGCGTTGTCGGCCGCATCGGTCGTGTTCTCGGCCCCAAGGGATTGATGCCTAACCCCAAGAGCGGTACGGTTACAATGGATGTTGCCAAGGCGATAGCCGATATTAAAGCCGGTAAGGTTGAGTATCGTGTTGATAAGACCAACATCTGCCATTGCCCCATCGGCAAGGCGAGCTTCGGCAAGGATAAGCTTGTTGAGAACCTCAACACTCTCATGGACGCCATCATAAAGGCTAAGCCCGCTGCGGCAAAGGGTACATATATCAAGTCCCTCGTTCTGTCCAGCACAATGGGCCCCGGTGTCCGCTTCAACGGCACAAGGTTCGGCAACTGATTGAGCCTGAACTCGAATTCAGAAAGAAAGAGGTACTGATCTATGAAGATGACATATCAGCCCAAAGTCAGGCAGAGGAAAAAGGTTCACGGCTTCCGTCAGCGCATGTCCACAAAGAACGGCAGAAACGTACTGGCAAGAAGGCGTGCAAAGGGCAGGAAAGTTATTTCCGCGTAATAAGTCAATAAGCATGAACCACGGTGTGAGCCAATCACCCCGTGGTTCAGATACTTTTAAAGGTCGAATTTGCTTCGGCGGATTTTTTATGTCGGGGCATTTAGAGGGTTGCTGTCGGCCCTTATGAAAGGACAGCGCATGTTTGATGAAGCGTTGCTATTCCCTAAAACGTAACAAGGAATTTCGTCGTGTGTACAACAGGGGCAAATCGGTTGGAAGCCGCACATTGGTATTGATTTATCTGCCCGGAAACCGTCCCGAAAAGAGGATCGGCTTCGCCGTTGGGAAAAAGATAGGCAACGCTGTCACCCGCAATCGTGTGAAACGCAGATTAAGGGAGGCTGTAACTCCTCTCTTGCCGGAGATAGCTCCCGGCTGCCGCCTCATTTTTATTGCGCGTTCCCCGATTACGGAGCAGAAGTTCAAGGATATTGAATCCACCGTACTGCGCCTTGTGCAAAAGGCAGGCTTGCTTGGCAGATAAGCCGGACAGCCGCTTGGAGCTGTTTTAACATTGTCCGTTCCTTACGGGCGGAATCATTCATCGTTCCGTTAGCCTTTATATTTTGCGGAAAAACCATCCGGGTTTTGTTTATCGCCTCATCGTTCGGGAGCGTGAATGAAATAATTGATTGGAAAAGCGATGAAAAGCTTTCTTATATATCTGATTCGCTGCTACAGACAGCTTCGGCCCGACAGGGCTCCCTGTTGCAGGTATACTCCGTCTTGCTCGGAATATGCCATGCAAGCCATCAAAACGCACGGCGCAGCCAAGGGTTCTCTCTTGGCTGTTTGGCGTATTTTAAGATGTAATCCCTTCTCTAAGGGAGGGATCGATCCCGTTCCCGAAAAGGGCAGATGGACGAACGGAATCAAAACAGGTGAACGCTGATTGACTCAATGAAGCTTGAGAGTGCTGAAACTGCGACCAAAGGGGAGCCGGGGATTGCGTTCTTGATTTGAGCGTTCTCGACCTTCCCTGCGTAATGGAATATCAGACCGCTGACAACCCCGAATGCGCTTAAAGCACCCGCCTTCCCCTCTGAGGGGAAGGGGAACCGCCGCCTCAGCGGTGGTGGATGAGGTGGCAAAAAAACTCAATGAACACTTAGTTTTTTTGATAGCACCATTGTTTCCACCTCATCAGTCAGACTTCGTCTGACAGCTTCCCCTCAAGGGGAAGCCAAGTAAAGCGGAATCTGCCGTAAGCAGTCAATCATTACCTGTTTTGTATAACTCCAAAACGAAAGGAATCAACGATGACTTTTTTTCTCACACGATGGTTTTATGCGCTGATGCAGTTCATTTATGGACTGTTCAATAACGATTATTTTCTTACGATACTCGTTGTTACGATTCTTCTGCGCATAGTGCAGATATTCCCGGATATCTCAAACCGAAAGACACAGATCAAGATGGCTGTTGTACAGCCAAAGATACAGGCGTTGCAAAAGAAGTACGCCGACGATCCTCAGAAGCTCCGTCTGGAGCAGTCCAAGCTTATGAAGGAGCAGGGCGTCAGCACATTCTCAAGCTGTCTGCCGATGCTGCTCACCATACCGCTGTTCTTCTGTTTCCTCTCCGCGTTCCGCACATGGGGCAACGAGGACACGATAACCCTGATGTATGAAACGGCTATCACTCAGACAATGGATGAGGGCAGCGCGGAGCGCGCCTATGCCGAGGAAACGGCAATGGACACGTTCAAGAGCTTCAAATTCCTCTGGACACAGAATATCTGGCAGCCGGACTGCTTCATTGACGGCAGCTTCCTGATATTCAGATTTGACGGCGAGGTCATAACAAGACCCGCAACGCTTTCGATGATAAACTCGGTATCGCTTGCCAATATGCCCCTCCTTCAGAACGGCTACACCGACAGCAGGGGCAGAACGGTTTCGGGCGAGGAGATTTGGCAGACGCTTGTTGACTCAGGTCTTGCCGCAGGTACATACGGGGACGCGGGCAACGCCGGCGGATGCAGCGCATGCTCAAGCTGCTCAACGGATAGATCAGGCATGATGCTTCTTCCTGCCGAGGTCGATCCCGCCATTGCCGACAAGATGCTCGGCGAGCAGACCGCCGTCGCCTCAATAGACCCCGTAACAGGCGAGGACACTCCCCAGTCCACAGCTACGGGAACTGACATCTACAAGTCCCTGATGCAGCGTTATCCCGACGCCATATCAAAGGACGGAAGGACTCCCGCAAACGGCTTCCTCATAATGCCGTTGTTTGCCGCCCTGTTCCAGTTCCTCTCAATGTTCATAACGAACAGGCGCAATAAGAAGAACGGTCAGCAGGATCAGCAGGCAAAGCAGATGAATTCAATGATGTATTTCATGCCCATATTCAGCTTCCTCATCTGCTTGAGCTCGACAACCGCTTTCGCGTTCTACTGGACTATAAGCGGTGCGTTCCAGCTTATTTCCTCAATAATAATAAATGCTGTTTTTGACAGGAAGAAAAAGGACGACGTGGAGGTATCAGCATAATGGAAGATAATGAACTGAGAAGCGTACAGGCTTCCGGCAAGTCGGTTGACGAGGCTATTTTCAAGGGCTTGCAGGAGATGGAAATTTCCATCGACGAGGTTTCAATAGAGATAATTCAGACTGAAACAAAGGGCATTCTGGGCTTCGGCGCGAAGCCCGCGATAGTAAGGCTCACACAGCGTCCCGCCGAGGAATATGAGCTTCCCGACTACATGAAGAAGACGAACGAGCGTTTTGACCGCAAGCTTGACAGATACAACGAGAAGCAGAACAAACGCCGCGAAAAGGAGAACCGCAGAGCGGAAAAGAGGGCGGAGCGTCCTGCCGAGAAGGAGAAGGACGTCGAGCCGGCAATCGAAAAGGAAGCGGCTGCCGAAGCCGTTATGCCCGTCGAGGCTCCCAAGGCGGAGGCGGCGGTCGAGGCGGCAATACCCGATACCGTGGCTGAGGAAAGCGTTCAGCGCGAGAGCAGACCGCGCCGCGAAAGGCATGAGGGCTTTGAAAGAAGGGAACGCGCTCCCAGGAATAATAATATCAATAATAATATTGAGAACGGCGCAGGCGAGCGCGAAACGCGCATCAATTACACCGTTGAGGCTGCCGAGGGCAATCCTGCCGCCGAGTTTGTAAAGGGTCTCATAGAGCGCATGGGCGCGGAGGGAACCGTGCTTGCGGCGCAGGATGAGGACTGTTTAAGGCTCCGCATCGACTCCGAAATGATCGGTATGCTCATAGGTCACAGGGGTGAAACGCTCGACGCGATGCAGTATCTGACCGGACTTGTAATCAACAAGAACCGCAAGACCGAGGGCTATACGAGGGTAACGCTCAATACTGAGGAGTACCGTGAGAAGCGTGAGGAAACATTGAAGCGTCTTGCGCGCAAGGTGGCTTCACAGGTAAAGGCAACAGGTCGTCCCCGTGCGCTGGAGCCTATGAATCCGTACGAGAGAAGGGTGCTTCATTCCGCGCTCCAGAACCATCCCGACGTAATGACGCACTCGGAGGGCGAGGAGCCCAATCGCCGCGTCGTCGTAACTCCCAGACGCAGGGGCGGCTATGGCAGAAACCGCAATAATCGCAGACGCGATAACGGCTATAAGAAGAATGCCGAGGCTGTTGAAACAGCGGAAAAGTCCAATGATGTGGAAATCAATGTGGAAAACATTGAAAACTCTGTGGAAAACACCATGGAATAATATTTAAACAGCATTAAAGGCGGGCAAAGCTGCTCAATGCTGTAACACAGGGTACGGTTTTGTGCGAACAAACCGTACCCGCGAGCTATGCGAGCCGCAGCGAGCGTGGAGTGTCATGCCCTTTGTGCCAAGCTATACGAAACGTCGCAGTACGAGCCGAAGCAGCTTTGCTCCGAGGGAAGCACCGCGCCGCGACGGAGGGGTTGTTTTCCCTTATCATGCTTGAATTTTCGAGTTGCTTATGACCCCTCAGTCACCCTCGCTATGCTCGGCTGACAGCTCCCCTTGGCAATGGGAGCCAACGCGTTTTGTAATTCTTGTTGTGTATGAGGGCTGTGGATGTTGGGTTCTTTTTCTTCAAATCGTCGCAAATCAGGCATGAGAGCAGTCAAGTAATCTGCCTCCCCTGAGACAGGGGAGGTGGCGCGGCGCGGTAAAGCCGCCGCGACGGAGGGGTTGTTTTCACTTATCATGCTTGAATTTCTTAGTTGCTTACGACCCCTCAGTCACCCTCGCTATGCTCGGCTGACAGCTCCCCTTTCGCATGGGAGCCGTGGGTTGAGTTCTCGCCTTGAGCGTTCTCGACCTTCCCTGCGTAAGGGAATATCAGATCGCTGACAACCCAAAATGCGCTTAAAGCACCTGCCTTCCCCTCTGAGGGGAAGGGGAACCGCCGCCTCAGCGGTGGTGGATGAGGTGGCAAAAAACTCAATAAGCACTTAGCTTTTTCGATAGAGCCGTAGTTTACACCTCATCAGTCAGCCTTGGGGCTGACAGCTTCCCCTCAAAGGGGAAGCCAAGGAAAGCAAGCGAGTAATCTGCCTCCCCTGAGCCGGGGGAGGTGGCGCGGCGCGGTAAAGCCGCCGCGACGGAGGGGTTGATTTCCCTTATCATGCTTGAGTTTTCGAGTTGCTTACGACCCCTCAGTCACCCTCGCTATGCTCGGCTGACAGCTCCCCTTTCGCTTGGGAGCCGTGGGTTGAGTTCTCGCCTTGAGCGTTCTCGACCTTCCCTGCGTAAGGGAAGGTGGCTTTGAGGCATTATGCAGAATGCCTCAAAGACGAAAGGGTCGTTTTCATGTATTTCACTTGAGTTTTTGAGTTGCTTACGAGCCCTCAGTCATCCTTGCTTTGCTCGGCTGACAGCCCATGCGCAGGTGAGCCGGACATGTTGAAAAGCACTCACTTTACACAGCATCAAAGGCGGCATAAGCTTTTCGATGATGCAAACAAGAAACAATAAAAACAATCAATTTAAAACGGTGCTAATTGATGAATGAATTTAACTCCACTGTATTTGCACTGTCCACTCCTGTGGGCGGTGCAATTACGATTATGAGAATCAGCGGCGAGAACACAAGGGCTGTGCTTTCCCGTGTTTTTTCGGGCAGCATTGAACACAGGCGCGCCTCATTCGGCAGAATAGTCGATGAGGACGGGGAAACCGTCGATACCTGCGTCTGCGTGTTTTATGCCGCGCCGCATTCGTACACGGGCGAGGACATGGCGGAGCTTTCGATACACGGCTCATACGCGGTAGCGCGAAAGCTCACGGAGCTGATTGACGGAACCGGGCTTGCGAGACATGCCGAGGCGGGCGAGTTTACGCAGAGGGCATACCTGAACGGCAAGCTCGATTTGGCTCAGGCGGAGGCGGTCATGGACATAATATCGTCAACAGCCGAGCGTCAGCGCAGAGCCGCCGCACGTCAGCTTGACGGCAGGCTTTCGGGCGTCATAAACGCGCTGTATGAGAGGGTTAAAACGCTCTGCGCCCGCATTGCCGCCGCGATGGACGATGATACCGACGAGATAGAGCTTGACAGCGCGGAGCTTTCAACGCAGATTGAAAGCCTGAAAGCGGATATTGACGAGCTTACGGCGGGCGGAATGCGCTCAAGGATACTGCGCGAGGGCGCGAGAATAGCCATATTGGGCAGTCCGAATGTCGGCAAAAGCTCGCTCCTGAACGCGCTGATAATGCGTGAACGCTCCATAGTCACGCCCATACCGGGTACGACGAGGGATACCGTCGAGGAGGCGGTTTCCATAGACGGACTGCCCATCGTGCTTGTGGATACTGCGGGCATCCATGATACCGAGGACGTCGTTGAGCGCATGGGTATTGAGCGATCCCAAAGGGAGCGTGAGCTTGCGGATATGGCTCTGTTGCTCGTGGACGGCTCAAGGGAAATGGACGCAGGCGAGGAGGAAATGCTCGCTTCGGCGGCTTGCGATATGCTTGATAAGGGCTCTAAATTCCTTGTCGTAATCACAAAATCCGATCTCGAACACGCATTGCCCGCAATCACCGACGGCAAATTCCGAAATATCCCCGCCGTGTCGGTCAGCTCGCGCACCGGCGTTGGGCTCTCCGCGCTCCGTGAACGCATCGTGTCCATGCTGGCTCCCGACGAGAACGAATCCGTGTTGGATAATGTGCGCCATATACACGCGCTGGAGAATGCCTCACAGCATCTCGCGCGGATACTTATGATGCCCTTCTTCGATTCGGACGCCGCCTTCCATGAGCTGAATCAAGCTATGCGCGATATTGCCTCAATAACAGGAAACGACGATCCCGATGAGGAGCTTGTAAATTCCATATTCTCCACATTCTGCGTCGGAAAATAGCGGATGCGGATCGCCCCGAATATTGCCTTATATGGGGGAGCCGAGCTTGCGTTCTTCCCTTGATTGCTTCATTTGCGTACTTGAGCTTTTTTCAGACTGTTTTTAACCCCTCAGTCATCCTCGCTATGCTCGGCTGACAGCTCCCCTTGACAATGGGAGCCAAGGTTTGCGTTCTTCCCTTGATTGTTTTCATTTGCGTACTTGAGCTTTTTTTCAGACTGATTTGCGACCCTTCAGTCGTTCTCGCTGCGCTCGCCCGACAGCTCCCCTTACGCAGGGGAGCCAATGCGCTTTGTCATTCTTAATGTATATGGAAGCCGTTGATGCTGGGTTCTTTTGCTTAAAATCGTCGCAAATCAGGCAGGAAAACAATCAAGCAAACTGCCTCCCCTGAGTCAGGGGAGGTGGCGCGGCGCGGTAAAGCCGCCGCGACGGAGGGGTTGTTCTTCCCCATTTTGATTAAGAAGGTCGGTTGCGCTGCACGCCCCCGACCTTCCCTGCGCAAGGGAATATCAGACCGCTGACAACTGCACTGGTAAACTAAAACTGGACACGGAGGGGGTAAAAACTGTACAGGATGGTGTATAATGGGAAACAGAGAAAACGGCATCCGAGTACAGACCGAT
>CADAGD010000034.1 GCA_902787375.1 uncultured Eubacteriales bacterium | reverse complement strand
ACAATACCGCACTAAAATACGGTCAATTCGATCAAAGGTGCTTTTACTCCGCCTTCCAAGAGTTTGATAATCAAAGCATTGAAGACAGTCTGAAAAGCAGTAATCTGCTCATTAGAGGAAATAAAGGAAATCCAAAAGCAAAACGATGATATGGTGGTGATCAGCACCTTGCTGATGGAATTATGGAGGTTCAGAATGGCTGCTCGGAAGAGGAATCTAACAGGCCGAAGCGTTCTTATGTCTCTCTTTGGCTTCGTGATCCTATGGGCTGTCGTGACTGACGCATGGGGGTATTCATCGCATGTGGCAGCCCGCTATGGTAACTATATCTATGCCGTTCTCAGTCGGTTGATTTGGGTAACTCCTGCGATTTGGCTGATCCTTCGACATAGTGCTTTATTGAGCATTGGCAAAAGAGAATTGTTTTCCCGGCCGGTATGGAACAAATCTTTGATCATTATTTTGATTGTTTCGCTGGTTGTGTCCTTTATAGGGATGTTTGTGACTCACGGGGGCTTCTGGCTGAATCCAACAGTCAATATCCCTCTGGAAATCATCAAGATTTGCTTTGTCGGTTTTGTTGAAGAAACCGTTTTCCGCGGTTGGGGATATAATGCTCTGACAGAGGTTGTGACAAACAGGAAGGCTGTTATTTATTCGACGGTATTCTTCGTGCTGCTCCATTCGCCAGCATATTTTATCAGATTCTACCGCTTTGGAACTCTGGATACTTCAATATGGCTGGCACAGAGTTTTACTACTGCTGTTTGGGGTGTGGCAGGTTGCTGGCTTCTAAAAAAAAGCAGAACAATATGGAATCCGATCATTGCTCATATCTTTTATGATGTTATTGTGGAATTGCTTGTCGGATAAAACGCATATCCCACTTTATCAGAGAAATCTGTCTCACCGTGAGACACAATTCCAGGCAACGAAAAAAGGCCGCTTTCACGATCTCTTGTTTCGTGGAAACGGCCTTTTTCAGTAGGAGGGAGGATGCTTGAACGGCGGTGGAAGCTGCCAGCATCATCCCGTTCTTTTTGGGCGTTGCCCTATTGCAGAGCGGGTGATGGGAATCCTTTTGCAAACGATGCGTCTCATGCTCGCTCACTCCGCTCACATTCGCGCCGTTTGACAAAAGCCGGGGAAGCCGCGTCTTTTTCGTCCACAGGACGGACGCCGCTTCCCTTCGATTCCCATAATAACAAACGTCCATTTTCTTTTTGGGCGTTGCCCAAAAAGAAAATGGAGCGGGTGATGGGAATCGAACCCACATTATCGGCTTGGGAAGCCGACGCTCTGCCACTGAGCTACACCCGCTTGAAGTATCTCTATTTTAATGCCTGAATACGGGTTTGTCAAGAAAATTTTTGTTCTGCCGATTACTCATTTGATTCCGTGCTTATCCGAATAAAAAAAGTTTCAATATATAGAAATTTATGTTATAATGTATTTATGGGATGTTTGCGTTTTGCACGTCCTCACCATAGATTGCAGAGGTTTTTTAATGGGTTCGTTTTTCAAAAAGTTTTTCGCCGGCTTTGTAATAGGCGTCGGCGGCATCATTCCCGGATTTTCGGGCGGCATACTTGCCGTATCCATGGGACTTTACAAGCCGGCAATAGACGCCATAACCGGTTTCTTCAAGGCTCCTAAGCAGAACTTCAAGTTCTTGCTGCCCCTTGCCATAGGCGGAGTCCTCGGCTTCATTATATTTATGTTCCTTTTGGACTGGCTGTTTGCCGATTTCCGCACATACGTCATATGCGCCTTCATCGGGCTTGTTGTGGGCTCCATGCCCTCCCTCCTGCGCGAGAGCAACGAGCAGGGCTATAAAAAGCATTACCCGCTATGGTCGGTGCTTGGATTCGTTTTCGCGTTCACCCTTATTATCCTGGGGCTTGTGACAAACGCGGGTGCGCCCAAGGATGTTGACCTTTTTTCAAGCGCAATGTGCGGAGCCATCATAATGTCGGGCGTGCTTCTGCCCGGCGTCAGCATATCGTTCGTGCTTCTCAACATGGGCGTTTATGAGAGCTTCCTGCACGTTTTCACGGATCCGCCCAAGCTCTTTGCCGCCGCTCTTGATGCAGGCAAGTCCTTCGGCGATGCTCTCGGCGCGGCGACGACCACCGTACCGTACATGCTTTGCGGACTTTTGGGAATGCTCATAATCGCCGTTCCCGTGCTGCTGCTTGTCAGGAAGGTCATTGACAAGTATCACGGCCCCGCCTACTACGTCATATTCGGCATAGTCATTGCCACGACCATCGGCTGTATTTTGCAGGAGGTAATGACCCTCTCCGCTGATCCCGGCTATGTCTTTAAATGGTGGAAGGGCGTTTTATACGCGGTTCTGTTCGCCGCGGGAGCGATATTCAGTCTCAGCACCGAAAAGTTCCTGAACATCAAGGAGTAATATTCATTTTAAAGCAGGCGTTACAGCCTGCTTTAAATATAATCTGAAACGGAGTTTTATCATGTTAAAGCGTATCGTATGTCAGGGTGAGCTTCATCTTATCGGCGGCGACGGAACCGTCTATCATGCCGATTTTCGGCAAATAAAGGACGAGCTTTTATCGCGCTACGGCGGCTTGGCACGCGTCGTGTACATCGACCCGCCGTTTAATACAGGCGGAAGCTTTGAGTATCGGCGCGGAAAGAAGCAGCTTGCCTACTCCGACCGATATACATTGGATGAATACCGCTCGCTCATATACGATGCGGTAAGTCTTTCCCATAGTCTTTTAAGCATCGACGGAACTTTTTTTATCCATATAGACTATCACATGAGCGCGCATGTGCGCCTCATATGCGATGAAGTATTCGGTGAATCCGCCTTTACCAACGAGATAATCTGGACTTACAAATCCGGTGGAAGATCGGTGAACTCCTTTTCAAAGAAGCACGACACTATATTGATGTACCGCAAGAGCGAAAACTCCTATTTCAATATAGCGGCGGTGGGTACCGAACGCGGCTCCGAGCGCAGGAACCATATGAAGCGCGGCGTTGATACCGACGGGCGCGTCTATTACTCGATAAAAACCTCCGGCAAGGAGTACCGCTATTATGAGGACGACATGGTTTATCCCTCCGACGTATGGGATGATATAGAGCATCTGCATCAGAGACATCCCGAACGTACGGGCTTCCTCACTCAAAAGCCCAAAGCCCTTTTAAAAAGGATAATCCTCTCCTGCTCAAAGCCGGGCGACACGGTAATAGACCTGTTCGGCGGAAGCGGTACTACCGCCGTTACCGCGGCAGAGCTTGGACGCTCGTTTGCCGCGGTGGATAAGGGTTCCACAGCTATCGGCGTCACAAGGAACCGACTCATTGAGCGCGGCATGAATCTGTCCCTGCTTGACCACACGGCTCCCATGTCGGTGGAGCTGAACGGCGACGGAGCCAACATACCCCTTGAAAAATACTTCGATATTTCCGAGAACGGTTCCGTACTGACGCTTGTCTGTAAAAAACTCTCCGCCGATAAATGCCCCGCCTACGCCGCCATCGGAACTGTCAACGGCAATGTGTTCACCGCCGCAAACTATATTTTCGGCTTCACCGCCGGACAAAAAATCTCTATGCGATGCGGTGAATGCCTGCATATTGTTGACGCCGATTTCGAATATGCCTTTTTCAAATATGAAAGTGAACCTATGGAAAAGTAAAGAATTTTTATTGGTTTTTTTGTAATTAAATGTGCTTGCAAATTGAGTATTATTTTGTGAACGCCGCGCATACTGTTTCCATGAGCAAAAGGGATGAAGATATTCGTCGGGTGCTTCCCGACAGGAACTTGAGGACGGAGTTTGCGGATGTCTTCATTGATAATCCGGATATTTTCAGGGATACGATTCTCAACAATTCCGGCATTCACTCAATGAGCAATCCCGTAATGCTTATGGATGGCATTGAGACCATTGTGCATATCAAGGAAATGAACTGATATTCCGATGTGTACTTTGATATTCAAAGTATAGGCTCCATCCGATGTTTGCCGGCGGCGGCGCCGCCGTAATCCAAACAACTGTCTCAAAAGTCGCAAGCTTCCGAGGCAGCCGACCGGGACTTAATGCAAGCAGTCCCAAAACAAAAAGGGTATTTCGTATAAAATCACGAAGCACCCTTTTTTCGTTTGTTCTCAATTATTCCGATCGCTTATACTAATGGACGTCTGAACCTTTATACTCACGCTTTACGAAAAGCTTTTAAGCAAATATCGGGTTTTACGGGGATTAGTATTAACGCATCAGACCGCTTATCAACCGCATCAGCTTCTGCGACGTGCCGCGAAGCAGGCATCACAGTATACGGGACGGTCGGTCTTGGGCTCGAACGGTATCTGCGTGGGCGCGCCGCACTCGGCACATACCGCGTCATACTTTACACGCTCGCCCCTGGCGGCGTTCTTGCGATTCTGCCTGCAAGCCTTGCAGCGGGTGGGCTCATTCTGGAAGCCCTTCTCAGCGTAAAACTCCTGTTCGCCGGCTGTGAATGTAAATTCAGCGCCGCAATCCTTGCAAACCAGTACCTTGTCTTCAAACATGATGGATCCTAACCCCTTAAAATTATTTTGGCTTAATAACGGCTGACCTGGTCTTTGACCCCACACTCGCCTGTTGCCGCTATCGCTACCCGGATATTCCCTCTCACTACACGCGGTCTCAGCGTTTACCGCTGACAGGTCTTACTTCTAAACCGCACCATGCTCACGCGGGCTTTGCCGCGCTTACGTGGATCGCTTCGCCTGCGACTGGCATCGACTTTCAACCACAGACCCGTTATTTTCACCAATGAGATTATAACCGCATATCGCTGTATTTTCAAGTGCGGTTTTTGAAAAGAAAAAATATATTACTGTATGACTGCGATGATGCGGTTTATTTACCTTATCGCAAACACATAAACCGCTATCAGTATTATATGAAGCAGCATCAAAATCGGAATGCCGACCATAAATTTCAAATGCTTTGTCTTATGCCTTATCAGCTTCATAGTGACGAACATGGCAAAGCTGCCGAACATGGCGGCTATCAGCATGAGCGTCGCCTCCGGAACCCGCCGCGCCTGCTTCCGCTTTGCCGCCTCCTTGTCATGCACCGTGACACATACGGCTGCAATACTTATGACCGCAATGTACGCCAATATCATTACATCGTATTGATTCATGCTTTTTGCTCCTTATCTATAATACCGTATTATAATGCCTGCTTTTGAATTTGTATATATGAATAGCTGCTTTTTCGACAAAAAAACCCTATTTTTTTATCTTTTTCCGTCCTTTCAGCCGTTGACAGTATAGAACAAACGTGCTATAATAAGATTATGAAGCAAGCGTTGACGAGTGCGCTCACCGGCGAAGGAGCCCCTGAGTGCCCCCGCTTGTTTCTTTTTATTTTTTACAAAGGAGAGTTACATGAAAAAGAAGAGCATAAAGCAGATGCTTGACATGGCAAAGGAGAATCTCGGCGGCACGAACGACGAAGCGGTCGGCGTTGAGGAAAGCTCCGAGGGCAAGACCTCCGAAACAGCCATGAGTGCGGCTGAAAGGCTCGGCTCCGCCCTGCTTTCGGAGCTTGGCGGAGTTGAGGGCGTCACGGACGATGAGCTTGTTGACGCCATACTGCGCGAATGGGTCTCCAATCGCGGCAAAGCTCACAGCCGTGTGAACCGCACGGAGCTTCCGAATGAGGAGCTTGAGGATGGCACAGCCGACTATAACTCCGGTGAGCTTTTCGAGCCGTTCGGAGAGAATCCCCGCACGCCCGTACCCATGAGGACAGGCTCAAGAGGGAGCGATCCCGTCGATTATTCCGAGATGTCCTCGCAGCAATTCAACAATCTCAAGAAGCTTTTGAAGAAGGCTTCGGCGGACGGTCGAAGAATCCGACTTTGATTGCGCAGTCTTAATTCACAACGCAACAGAACATTCAACAAAAGAATAGAACAGAGAAAGGATCAATTTAAACATGCCCAGCAATATAAACACAATGGCATCAATGGTATCAGGCAGTTCATACCCCTTCACCTACTATGACAGACAGCTTCTCGAAAGCGCGAAAACGCGATTTGTTCATGCCGAATTCGGTCAGAAGCGTCCCATCCCCCGCAACAACGGAACCCATGTGAGCTTCCGTCGCTGGAATCTTTTCGACCCGAATGACGCCATAGCGGGGCTTACCGAGGGTGAAACTCCCACAGGTCAGTCCCTCTCCCAGACGAGCGTCGAAACGACCGTAAAGCAGTACGGCGCATATGTGGAAGTCTCCGACCTGCTTGATCTCACAGCTTATGACAGCGTTATAAACGACTCCGCCGAGCTTTTGGGTGAGCAGATAGGAACCGTCGTCGAGTGGGTAACGAGGGACGCCATGTGCGCTACCACAAACATACAGTATGCCGGCGGCGCGGCAAGCCGTCTTGAGCTGACATCCTCCGGTAAGCTCACCGTCGAGGAGATAAGAAAGGCTGTCCGCACGCTCAAAAAGAACAAGGCGCGTCCCTTCTGCGACGACGGACGTCAGCCCCATTTCATATGTATCTGCTCCCCCGACGCCACATACGATCTCCAGAATGACGACAACTGGAAGAACGTATCCACCTATTCAAACTCCGAGGCCATTTACTCCGGCGAGATAGGAAGGCTCTATGGCGTGGTATTCGTCGAAAGCACCGAGGCAAAGGTATATGAGCAGAGCGTTCATAACCTGGTAAAGACGACCACCTCATCCTCCGCCACATTCGTACTAAAAAACACTCCCACCGCTGCCGAGGCTGAGTATCTCTCAAAGGGCGGCAACAAGATAAAGATAGGAAGCGACGAGTACACGCTCGCCTCATCCGGCTCCTTTAACCCCGCCAACAACACCGTAAAGCTCACAACCTCCGCAAGTCTTACCGCGAATACCGTGGTCTATTCCGAGGATGCGGGCGCGATAGACTCAACCACCAAGGAGGGGCTGCCCGTACACGCCACTCTGGTATTCGGCAAGGACGCCTACGGCGTTGTTGACGTTGACGGCAAGGGCGCGGTGCAGCTCATTGTCAAGCCCCACGGCTCCTCAGGAACCGCCGATCCTCTCGATCAGCGCGCGACCGTGGGCGCAAAGGTGACAGCCTACTCCGCCGTTCTTCTCAATGACCTCTGGCTCATCAAGATAGAGCATACTGTCTCCTGATAAGCAAGGAGGGCGGTTATTATGGCAAGATTCAAATTCAATACCCGCCCTGTCCGCGACAGAAAAAATCATTACGATGATATTCCCGGAAATGAACGCCCGAATTTCTCCGTGAATTCGGGCGGCTCAATCCGCAGCTTCGCGGACAGTATGGGCGGAAATAATAGCCCTGCGAACTCACAGACAGCCAACGAGGTCAGTCCACACGAATATGCGCAGCTAAGCGTTGTTTCCCATGCCGAAAGCCCCCGCGTGACGGCTTCATCAAGCCCCAATGCCGCTTCAACGGACAGCGGCTATCCGAGTATTGGCACGAGGGGCGTGGCGGAAACCGACGGTACGCAGCAGACTGCCGTGACGGAAACAACGTCGGACAACGATTATGATTTTGACAAGAGCCTGTCCGAGTTTTACACCCAGCTCTACAACAAGCTCCGTTCATACGGCATAACGAGCATACCCACATTCGACTCGCTTTACGGGCTGTTTGCAAGCTTCCTGCGCCCCGCGATAGATTCCGCCATAGCCGCACGAAATGCTCGCGGCAGGCAGAACATGGCGGAGCTTGACGCGGACGCTTACGCAAGGGGCATGGGTGGCTCCAGCTACATCTCCTCAATGAAGGCGCGTGAGCAGGACGACGTCAACTCCGACATAATAAGTCTTGAGGGACAATACTCCGCCTCGATGTCCGAATATCTCTACAAGGCACTCTCATCCATGCAGCAGATCGAGAGCGAGATGGAAAGGACGCGAATGACCATCGCCGCGCAGCAGGCGGCGGCTCTGGCAAGGGCGTCCGCAAGCGGCGGCGGAAGCGGCAGAAGCGGCCGAAGCGGCAGAAGCAGTGGAAAATCCTCATCGGGCAAGAGCGGCAGCTCCTCAAAATACGGACACAACAGCAAGGGAGCCTATTTTGACGGGGTATGGTATTCGGGAAACTTCTCCTATCTTAAATCCAACGCCTCCTACAACGATTACGCCAACTACCTCAACGGGCTGAGCGCGTCGGAACGCTACCTGTTCTTTACGAGCAATCAGCGCACATGGCGTATGCGCCGCTGGCAGGTTCAGTACAATATGCCCGAAATCGACTACAATGACCTCTACGCGGCGTATATGACGACGGGCGGAAGCAGCGGAGGCGGCGGAGGCTCATATGTTCACTATGGACCGGGAGGCAATAATCCGAGATGGACAGCAACACCGTATTAAAGACATTTGAAACCGAGGTCGATCTCAAGCGCACGATACCGTCAAGACCCTTTGAGGTCGTGGACGGCGACACCGGCAACATACTGACCGTGACCGTAACGGACGGCGGCGAGGCCGTCACCCTCACGGATTGTCACATAATGGCTGTGTTCTCGCATTCTTCCGGCGTATCCGTGCAGGACAGCGAGGACGGCTCCATTGTGATAGACGGCAACGACGTTATAATAACGCTCTCGTCAGCCTCCTGCTCTCCGGGCGTTGTGGAATGCGAGCTTCAGATCTACTCGTCATCCGAAACGCTTGTAACGACGGCAAGATTCAACTTCCTGTGCAGGAGCGCGATAATGAATGAGGACGCCCTTGCGGCAACGCCCCAGTTTCCGCTTCTTACACAGCTCAGCAGCTCCATCGAAGCTGCCGAAGCGTCAAGGGTTTCAGCCGAAAACGCAAGGGTTCTGGCTGAATCATCGAGGGTAACAGCCGAAAACGCGAGGGCTTCCGCCGAGTCCGCAAGGGTTTCCGCCGAATCGGCAAGGCTGCTTCACGAATCATCCCGTCAGAGCAATGAGTCGAGCAGGGTATCCGCCGAGAACACCCGCGTATCGAATGAGAACAGCCGCGTTTCGGCGGAATCGGCGCGCGCTCAGGCGGAAACAGCGCGGACTCAGGCGGAAAACGCAAGGGTATCCGCCGAAAGCACAAGGCAAACGAACGAATCGGCGCGAGCATCCGCCGAATCGACCAGGGCTCTCAACGAGAATACCAGGCAGTCGAATGAGTCGGCGCGTGGAACAGCCGAAAGCACAAGGCAGTCGAACGAGTCGGCAAGGGTAACAGCCGAAAACGCGAGAGCGGCGGCGGAAGCCATAAGGGTTTCCAACAACCAGCAGATAATGAATGCCGTAAGCTCGGTCGGACTTGGCGTCAACACAGTAAGCAATGCTCCAACCGGAAACACCTATGAGAATGCCGGACGCATATATCTCGTTGAATCATCGGGGCGCGCGTACATATGCACCGAGTCCCATACTTTGGGAGAATCCCTCCCCAATATTTGGAAATGCTTCGGCTATGACGCTCCGTGGACGACCATCAAAACCTTTCAGATGGCTGCCGCGTCCTCAGGCTTCACCGTTGACCGCGACGAAGGTAATTCCGAATTCGAGTATGACGAGCTGCGCATAACCATCGTGGGCGGCATGAACAATACCACAAGCGCAAACATATTCGTAAACAGCCTCACATTGCCCTTCAGGGATACGCTGTTTGCGAACAAGAGCTGTGCCAACGCCACCGACAGCATGACCATACTGCACCTTAAAAAGGAAGACAACAATTTCATATCCTTTTATCGTCTGCTCGGAGGCGTATCCGATTCCGAAAGCTACGCCTCCTGCAAGCAGGTGAACGCCGGATTTATGAGCGTCAGCTCATTCACCGGCTTCAGCTCAATAAGGGTCGCCGGCGTATCCTTTGGCGCGGCATTCATGGCGGGAACGCTGGTTACAGTTGAAGGGAGGAATGTCTGATGATTATTTACAGCAACGGCGTACCCCGTGAGCTGACCGAGGCTGAGGAACTGGCCTTGCAGCCGACTCCGAGGGAACGAATCGAAGAACTCAAGGGACTTCTTTTCAGCACCGATTATAAGACGCTCAAGTACATTGAAGGGCAGCTTTCCGATGAGGAATTTGCCGAATGCAGCTTGCAGCGTGCCGCATGGCGCGCCGAGATAAACTATCTGGAGGGTACGCTTGAATAAGGGCATAGCCGCTCGGCACAAGCCCTTCAAAACAAAAAGCGCTTTACAAAAGAAAGTGAATAATGATATGAAAAACGCTATTGATTTTATAGTATTCGCGCTGACACACGCGAAGCCGGAAAGCATTCCCGAAGGAGCGCAGCTCCCCATAGAGGTAGAGGAATGCGGTTCCGAGCCATGGGAATACCTTTACGGAACC
Source organism: uncultured Eubacteriales bacterium (assembly GCA_902787375.1). GTDB lineage: Bacteria > Bacillota > Clostridia > Christensenellales > CAG-138 > UBA3857. The sequence continues at coordinate 12,271 of CADAGD010000034.1, read as the reverse complement.
ACCGGACATAAAATATCCCAATCGCTGCTCGACGAAAGATTCGAGCATTACTACAAGAGCAAGGGCTGGACACGCGAGGCATATGACATCGCTACCGAAAACTGGGTCGCTCTGCGCCGAAGGGCGACCGATTGTCAGGGGCTTCTTGACAACTTCCTCGGAACCGACGTCACCGCCAACTACTGTTACAGCGCGTGGTGTACGGAAAAGGGCTCCATCGCCGACATTGAAAGGCCGTTTGAAATTGGCGAGGCTCTCTTTTTCCGAAACAAGGACGGCAGAATGACGCATGTTGGCTTTGTCTGCGGCTTTTTAAACGGCGAGCCGCTTGCGGTCGAGGCACGCGGCATAAGGTTCGGAGTGGTCGTGACCAAATTCTCCGACAGGCCGTGGACGCACAGGGGACTTGTCACCGAAAAGCTCTCCTATGACAAGGAATACCGCAACGAACCCCTTGTGCTTGAGGTCAAGACCCCCATGATACAGGGCGAGAGCATAATGAATCTCCAAAAGGCGTTGAACGCTCTGGGCTATTACTGCGGCATTCCCGACGGAAAATGCGGCAGGGTGACTATGAACGGCATTCGTGAGTTCGCCGTAAGGCATATTGCCGCCGCATGTCCGCCCGTCGAGGCAAAGGAGGAGGAATGAACAGCTTTTTTGACAATCAGATGCTCCTGACGTATTCCGGCGCGACGCTTGCCACCACTCTCATCACCCAGTTTTTAAAGGGCATAAAGTGGCTTGACCGTTTCCCTACAAGGGCTCTGAGCTATCTCATTGCCCTCGGCATAATGCTCATGGCGTCGGTAACAAGGGGCGGAGCAAGCTGGCAGGAGATAGCTCTTACCACGGTCAACGCCGTAGTGGTCGCTCTTGCAGCAAACGGCGCGTTTGACGCCGTTGCTTCCGAGAAAAACAATTAGTTCAAACTGTAGTTCAAACTGCTTTTTCTTGCGGCAAGTATGCTCATAAGCGCACCTGCAAGCACGAGCGCGGCTCCTGTTATCTTGACAGCGTTCATGTCTGCTATATCCATCCGTTTTTCAACAAATGCATGGATATATCTCGCGGGAGCGGTAAATCTTGCTTGATTAATCGCGGTTCCGCGCCTATCGCGGCGCGTGCGCGCTGGCTCGCGCGGCTTCCTTCGGTCGCAGGTTTAACATATTGGAGCTTTATTGAGTTAATACGCTCTGCTTATTTTAATTCATCACTTCCTTGCGGCAAGTATGCTCATAAGCGCACCCGCAAGCACGAGCGCGGCTCCTGTTATCTTGACAGCGTTCATGCTCTCGCCAAGCACTATAACGCTCGTGAGCGACGCAAACACAGGCTCCAGCGTATTGAGCGCGGAGGCGGTTGAGGAGCCTAAGAGTCTTATGCCCACAAGCAGGAGTCTTAATCCTATTATATAGCCAAGCACCGCGCTTGAGAGCAGGACTATCCACAGAAACACCGTCGGGGGAAGTCTGAATCTGCCCGTAAGCAACGCTATGACAAAGCATATCACAGCCGCCGAGCCGGTTATATAGACATTGGCGACGGATGTATCCGTCTTTGAGTATGAAGCGTGACGCCCCGCAAGGAAATAGACGGCATATGCCAATCCCGAAAGCAGCGCGAGCGGTATTCCCAGCGCGGGATTTTCCCCAAGGGCGTCACCCGCTCCAAGACCGGATATGAGCGCGATGCCCGCTATCGCAAGCGCGAGAGCGATGCCGCTTGCTATCCTGAATCTCTCATTGAATATCAATGCCGAGAATACCGCTACAAGCACGGGATATGTGAAATTGATGACTATTGTCGTGCCTGCGGGTATGGACAGATATGCGTATGATATGAGGAGCATTGTCGCTGTGAAGCCTCCGCCTCCGTATACAGCCATCTCAAGTGTCTGACGGCGCGTGACTCTGAGGCTCACACGCTTCACAAGGCAATGGACAAGGCATATCACGCACGCCAGAGCCATTCCGAAGCCCACGACCGATTCATTCGGGATGGCGTTCGCGGGGTTTGCGGCTATATGCTCCGCCTGTAGACCGAGCCTTTTCAGAAAGGCTTCGGGCAATCCTCCGCGAAGCGCGGTGTTCGAGAGTATCGGGGTTATTCCGTAGCACATTGAGGCAAGCACCACGCAGATTATTCCCCAAAGACGGTTGTTTTTGTTTTCGGTCATATCGAGCATCCTTCTGATTGATTTTGCTCGTATTATGATAAACCACATTTTCAGAATTTTCAAGTACGGCGCCGATTTAAATGCGGATTTGAAAGGCGGTTTTTTTACAAATGATACTCTATCTGCACGGAACACCCAATCCGCGTCAGCGGGAATTCTTTCTGTCGCGCGCGAGGCACACCGCCTACGGAGGCGCGCGCGGCGGCGGAAAGAGCTGGGCTATGCGCCGCAAGCTCGTGCTTCTCGCGCTCAACTATCCTGAGCTGAACATACTCCTGCTCAGGCGCACTCTGCCTGAACTGCGCGAGAACCACATACTGCCCCTTCAGCGCGAGCTTTACGGCTTCGCCACCTACAATTCGACCGAAAGGGTGTTCAATTTCCCCAACAAATCAAGGATAAAGCTCGGCTACTGCGATACCGCCTCCGACGTATACCAGTATCAGGGGCAGGAATATGCCGTCATAGGCATGGAGGAGGCGACACATTTCACCGAGGAACAGCAGCAGTTTCTCACCACCTGCAATCGAACGAGCAGCTTAGGCTTCACTCCGCGTATGTACTACACCTGCAACCCCGGCAATGTCGGACACGCATGGGTCAAGCGGCTTTTCATAGACAGGGATTATCGAAATGATGAGCGTGCCGAGGATTATGCGTTCATCCCCGCAAGGATATGGGACAACAAGGCTCTTTTAAATGCCGATCCCGGCTATGTGCGCCAGCTTATGACGCTGCCTGAGGATATGCGCCGGGCGCATCTTGAGGGCGACTGGGATGTTCACGCCGGTCAGTATTTCAGGGAGTTCTCGCGGGAGCGTCATGTGACAGCCCCGCATGAGATTCCCAAATGGCACAAGCGGTTCCGCTCGATGGACTGGGGTTACAACGATCCATGCTGCGTGCTGTGGCACGCGGTCGATACGGAGGGGCGCGTTACGACATACCGCGAGCTTTACATAAGGCAGACGCGGGCGGAGGAGGTCGCAAAGCGGGTAATTGAGCTTTCCGCCGGCGAGGACATAGCCTATACCGTCGCCTCTCCCGACCTGTGGCATAACAGGGGTGCGGCTCTTGCCGTCAAGGGCGGCTTTGAGGGCGAAACCATAGCGGAGGTATTCATAAAGAGCGGTATGCCCATCTCCCCCGCCGACAACTCAAGGATAGCCGGCTGGCAGAGGATACGCGACTATCTTGCCGCAGCCCCCGACGGCGAACCGCGCTGGCATTGCTTTTCGGACTGTGTGAATCTTATCCGCGAGCTGCCCGCCATGCAGTATGACGTCCACAACCGCGAGGACGCGAAGGACGGCGACGACCATGCTCCCGAAGCACTGCGCTACGGGCTGATGAGCCGTCCTCTGACGGCGGCTCCGAAATCGACCATAAAGCGGAACAGCTTCGATCCGCTCGATATGGGCGTAAACCGCCGAGGCGGTTATTTATTGACATAATCAAAACAAACGAAAGGAAAAAGAATCTTGAAAGAAACAAAAGCAACTCAGGCAGCCGCCGAGTTTTATGAGCTTTTTAACGAGTTCTATGAGGCTTACGCAGGCGAGCGGGCAAGGATAAACAAATGCGAGACCATCTATCGGGGGGATCATTGGTTCGACGTGCCGATAACCGATCCCAACGAGCCGCGTCCGGTCACTCCGGTAATACACAGCGCGATAGAGAATGTTCGAGCCGACCTTGACGAATTCATACCCGAAGCCGTCATAACCGCTGACAGCAACGCCTACACGGAGCTTGCCGAAACCCTCACCCGCGTCATAAAGGAAAATCATCTCAACTGCGCCTATGACGAGGAATACCGCGCTTTAACGCATGATCTTCTCGTCTGCGGGTACGGCGTTCAGGAGATAGGCTACGACCCCTCCGCCGAGGGCGGCATGGGCTCCGCCTACATACGCCATGTGGACGTCAGCACGATACTGTTCGATCCGCTCGTATCGGACGTGCAGGACGGGCGTGCGGTATTCAAATTCACAAGGCGCACAAGGGACTGGTTCCGCGACCATTATCCCGACGACGCCGAGGAGCTGAACGACGACGGCGTCTTCATGGATGTGGACAAGGACGGACTTTTGACGCCGCGCTATGACAAGAGCATAATGCTGATAGAGTGCTGGCAGCGAAAATTCGACTCCAAAAAGCAGAAGTACGCCGTACACATGCTCAAGCTTGCGGGCGGCAAAATACTTGAGGACAGCCGCAAATCCTTTCCGGAAGGGCTTTACGCTCACGGAAAGTATCCGTTTGTCGTCACCGCGCTGTTTCCGAGAAAGGGCAGCTCATTGGGCTACGGCTTCATAGACATGTACGAAACGAGCCAGCGGTATTCCGATAAGCTCGATCAGATGGTAATGAAGAACGCGCTGCTTTCCTCCCACAACAAGCTGCTCGTCACGTCGGCGTCCGGCTTTGACGTTGACGATCTGCGCGACTGGTCAAAGGAGGTTCACAAGGGCGACAATCTGAACGGCGTCACATGGTTCCAGACGGCTCCCCTGCCCGCGTATCTCATCAGCTATATTGCCGACATGCGCGATCTTATAAAGGAGGAATCCGGCTCCAACGATTGGTCGAGGGGCATGACCAATTACGGCGTCACAAGCGGAACGGCAATAGCCGCGTTGCAGGAGAAATCCTCCAAGCGTGCGCGAATGGCGGCAAAGAGCCTGCATTCCGCGTTCCGTCAGGCGGTCGAGCAGGAGCTGGAGCTTGAAAGGCAGTTCGCCCTTGGGCTTCGCTGTATAAAGACATACATCGACCGCTCCGACCCCGAAGGCGCGGCAAGGGCGGATATAGCCGCACGCGAGGTCATGAACATGGAGGATATGCCCATATCCATCCGAGTGACCGTAAAGGTGCAGAAGGAATCCGGCTTCAGCGCGATAGCCCATAACGATACCGTATTCAGGCTCGTTGAAACGGGCATGATAACCCCCGACGTCGGTCTTGAGATGATAGTGTTCGAGGGCAAGGAGCAGGCAAAGGCACTCATGCGCGACGCCCAATCGAGGCTTCCCGCGGGGGCTTAAACCCCGGCTCGTGACGAATCGACACATTAACGCAAAAAGAATCGGCTCTGTGAATCAAAGGATGCGCGGAGCCATTTTCTGTTGACATTGTTCACGGGCGATGATATACTTTGCGTGTAAGCATACAAGCTTCAATGTATGTAATCACTTTGCAAATCATCGAAAGGAGTAATCACCATGAAAAAAAACACAAGTCTTTTGCTCATCTGCCTTGCCGCTGTATTTATGCTCAGCGGTTGCAACGGTGGTAGAATGAACGAACCGGATAGGTTATCCGCCGATGAAGTATTGGCGTTGCCCAAAGGATACGGTACAGCAGACAGGGTGTTTTTTCCAAAGAATTTTTCTGAAGTATGGGAGCGTTATAAATCGCCGACTTATAGTGCTTCAGTTGTGAAGGGCAAGGCTGTTTCGGTAAAATATTATTTTGGGTTTGAGCAGGAGGAATGCTGCACATTAGTCGATTTTCAGATAGAAGACGTAATCGACGAATACAATATCTCCGCATTAAAGCCCGGTGATAAAATTACCATATACAGCGAAAGCCACATTACATTCACAGACAAGGGTGTTTGCGACTTTTTCTCTGAAAAACTCGGAATTGACCTTCCAGATGATACGGCAGTTAATGCAGCGCGTGAAGCACGCAGAGAGCGCGGCGATCATGATGCGGCAAGCGGAATGTTTGAGCTTGTTCCCAAGAAGGGAGTAAACTACCTTTATAATATGGTTTTTAAGGATGATTATCCCATTCAGGAGGGCGACAGCTACACAATGCTTGTATATCCCAGAAAGCTTGAACTCCATGATTACTATATGGAAGAATCTTATTACGCCTTGTACATCATGCCATTGAACGAAGAACTGAGCTATGAAAATCTCAACGAGAAATACGGCTGGAACCTTAAACCCTATGGTGAGATTTACAAGGAGATTGCCGCGCTATTCGAATAATACATAGTGGCGGGTTGATACATTAACGCAAAAAGAATCGGCTCCGTGCAGGCAGAATTGCGCGGAATTTTCTGTTGACATTGTTCACGGGCGATGATATACTTTGCGTGTAAGCATACAAGCTTCAATGTATGTAATCACTTTGCAAATCATCGAAAGGAGTAAATACCATGAAAAGAATCACAAGTCTTTTGCTCATCTGCCTTGCCGCCGTGTTTATGCTCAGCGGTTGCAATAGCGGAAAAACGAACGAACCGGATAGGTTATCCGCCGAGGAAATACTGGCGTTGCCCCAAAGCTACAGTATCGACAAATTATTGTTCCCCAAGAACTTTTCAGAGGCTTGGGATTATTATTCACCGCCATATTTTAGTGGCTCCGTTATAAAGGGAAAGGCACTTTCGGTAAAATACTATTTGGGTTTCGACCGCGAAGAATGCTGTACATTGGTAAAGTTTCAGATAGAAGACGTAATCGACGAGTACAATAATGCCGATCTGAAGCAAGGGGATACGATTACCCTATATTCTGATAGCCATATCATCTTTCAAGATAGTGATAATGGAATATATGAGTTTTTCTCCAAAAACATGGGGATGGATATAAAGAATGCTGAAGAACTCTGGGCTGCGCGAAAGGCGCAAGCGGCAAGCGGTATGTTCGAGTTCGTTCCCAAGAAAGGGGGCAGTTATATTTACAATCTCGCCTATGAAGATTATCCCATGCAGGAGGGCGACAGTTACACCATGCTTGTGCTCTACAGAAATCCTGAAAAGCATCGTTACTATAAGGAAGAATCTTATTGCACCTTGTACATAATGCCATTGAACGAGGAAATGAGCTATGAAAAAATCAATGAGAAATACGGCTGGAACCTTAAACCCTATGGTGAGATTTACAAGGAGATTGCCGCGCTATTCGAATAATACATAGTGGCGGGTGAGGGGAAGGGGGACCGCCGCCTCAGCGGTGGTGGATGAGGTGGCAAAAAAACTCAATAAGCACTTAGCTTTTTTGATAGTGCCATTGTTTCCACCTCATCAGTCAGACTTCGTCTGACAGCTTCCCCTCAAGGGGAATCCGAGGAAAGCGGACTTTGTCCGTAAGCTGACTTCCTCTAGCGAGGAAGCATACATTGGTGGAAGGTGGATATAATTATACAAGGAGTTATCTATGAAAAAGTTTTTTGTCCCATTTGTTCTTATCTTCATTTGTTCTTGTTTTGGTTGCACCAAAGCAACCGCGCAAAAGAATGACAAGCTCTCATATAACGAGATTTTAAGTCTTCCAAAGATACGTTCTAACGAACCGGATCGTGAGATATTTAACGATTTACACGAAGCATTGGGCTTTTATTCAAACGAATCAAAAGGGCGTAGCTGCTCTCTGGTTTCAGGCGAAGTTACTTCAGTAAAGTATTTTTATGAGTGGACAGGTGATTTGATACGCGGATATAGCATCGCCGAACTCCATGTAAATGAGGTAAGCAAGGACTATAATTCAGCCGGAATAAAGCCCGGTGAAACTAAGTTTATCCGTCAAGCCAACTATATAGGCTTTGGCAATGAAGATGATACGTTTTCATTCTTCTCGCAAAAATTTAACAAAGAAATAACCTGCAAAGAGGATCTTGATGCAACTTCCAGCGGTGTATTCGAACTGAATCCTTTAAAAGACGAGCAATATGTGCTTCATATTTCCGATAATCAAATTCCGCTCGGCGAAGGAGAAAATTATACAATGCTTGTGTATAATAACGATTATGTTTACAATGATGTAACATGTTACAGTAGTCTTTATATTAAGCCTTTAGCTCTTGAACCTGACTTGAAAAGCTTTTCGGAGCAAAACGGTTTTATTTACGATTCGGATTGTGTTGCCATCGCCGAAGAGATAGCCGCGCTGTTTGAGTAATACATGGTGACGGGCTGATACATTGAGGCGTACTCATTTGGTATTTGGCAGACCTCATTAGTATTGAGGTTCTTCAGCCCGTAAGGGGCAGCCGCACAAGCTTAAAAGGCTTACGCGGCTGCCCCTTTTATCGTCATGGCATTATATAAACTTACTTTTCGCCTTCACTCCACGGTCTGTATATGCAGTAGGCGGGATACATTTCTCCGAGATAGAGCCAAATACTTTCGCCCATGTCGATATGCTCGTCAAAATACATATCGGGTATGAACAGCTTCACGCTCGAACGCCTTCCGCCCTTTATTATGACGCCCTCCTTTACAGGCTCCTCCCGAAAGCATTCTATTCTTTCGGCAAGGTCGGGTATCTTGAGGTCTTTGGCGAGTATCGGCACTATATCCTGCTCCTTGGCATAGACCACGTTGTTTTCATCCTTGAGCCAATTTAATGTAAGCATAACCTCACCCCACTATGGTTTCTCCGCAATGCCTTACCATCATGCGGCGCACGTCGGCATTCCCGCCAAGCCCTTTGAGGACGCATTCGACCTCGAAGCCTTCATCCTTGAATATGCTCCTCCAGGAGTCTTCCGCCTCCCCCGTCATTTGGGCGACGGCATCCTCGCCCGCGGCTATCATAAGGGGCATAAGCACCACGCGCTTGAAATCGCCCAATCTTATGAGTGCTCTCACATAATGAACCGTGGGCATCGCCTCAAGTGTGCCGATAAAGATATTGTTATGACCCGCCGCGTTTATGCGCCTTTGGAGCTTTGCATAGCCCGCGTTCGCCGAATGCTCGGTTCCGTGTCCCATCAGCACTACCGCCGTATCCGCGTCGCTGTACTCCTTTGCGGCATCGGCAATTATCCTCTGCATCTCATCATAGTCGCTCTCGCTGTCAAGAAGCGTCTTTCCTATGGCGAGCCTGTCAAACCTGCCGGCATACAGGCTTGCCGTCTTTTTCAGCTCATCATATTCAAAGCCCGGAAGTATGTGCGTCGGCTGTATCACGACCTCGCGCACACCCTCGTTTACAAGACGGTCAAGTGCCTCACGGACGGTATCAACAGCTATGCCCTCATCCTCCCTTATCCTGTCTATTATGGTTCGGGATGTGAACGCCCTGCGAATCTCATAGTCCGGAAAAGCACGGGAAACAGCTTCCTCAATGGATTGAATATCATTCGTCCTTGCCTCATTGGAGCATACTCCGAACGAAACAACAAGCAGTACGGGTTTTAACATAGTCATATCATTACTCCTGTTTTTGATAAATATTCGTGATATATTATGCCCTGCCATCGGACGCTTATGAATAAACATCCGACCATGAAAGGCATATGGCTCATACAACAAAACGAGCCTCAACGGAGACTCGTTTAAATCAAAATAAAGCAATCGGCAAGCCGCCCGCAAATGCCCGACGACCTTCCTTAAAGCTGTAATGACCTCATATACTCCGTATGAGTTTACAATCTAAGAACCATGCAGGTCTCCCGGCTTAAGCTCAACGCGCACCGACCCTTCCCGAAATCACTTCCAGTGGCTTTGTCGGCTGCTCCCTATCACGGTGACGGGATCGCTGTGGATTCGCACCACATTCCCGCGGACGTTTTGATCGCCCGTCTGCTCCCGCAGAACATGCTTCCGAAATATTCAGATTATATAAATTTTACCCCATACAGCATTATTTGTCAAGCAGATATTCGCCTGTTGTTCAGCCCATCGGTTTTACAGAGCAATGCGGCAAGCATCAAGCATAATCAATACTGTCTTTTTTTATACGCGACAAGCTCCGGTTCGGCTCCGTCCCTTCCGTAAGTGCAGACGAGTATGAAATCCGCGTTCGCGGCGATGCCGAAGCAGCGATTCCCGTCAAGCTCGTTCTCCAACTGGTTTCCGAGATAGGTCGTGCCGTCATTGAGGAATTTCACCCTCATGCCGCTTTCAAGCGTGTATTCGAGGTTGATATAGCTTCCGACAAGGGCGTTCAGGCTTTCCACCCTCGGCATACCCTTGATACCGAGCGCGTTTATCTCCTCGATAAGCTTTTTCTTGAAAGCCTCAAACTCGCCGTTGTCGCTCAGCTCGTCATGCCGTTTCCAGTAATCGAGATTGGGGAGCATCTGCTTCATGTACGAACGCGCCTGTTCCTCGGTAAAGCCCTCCTTCACCATGTGGGGGATGCAGACGTCTATCAGCTCGTCCATATCGCCGTATGTATAGGTTCCGTCGGCATAGCACCATTTACAGTAGTCCTCATTGAGCGCACCGTCCTTATCCCTGCCGATCATGGCGTCCTCAAGCGGCATTCCGCAGCATTGGCAGACCAACCGACGCGGCGAACCGAGCAATGTGTTTATCGAAACATCGAACAGCTTCGAGAGCAGCTTCAACGCCTCGGTATTGGGAACCGTTTCACCGTTCTCCCAGCGCGATACCGCCTGCCTCGTCACGAAAACCTTTTCGGCAAGCTCATCCTGTGACAGCCCGCTCTTGACCCTCAGCTCACGCAAAACATCCTTTGTATCCACAGCAACGGGGCGTTGCCTCATACCGTGAAAAGCCTCTCCTCCTTTATTTTGAGCGACCGTGAGCTTTGAAAGCCGACAGTCTTGAAAGCGAACAGCTCAAGGCCAATGATCAAATGCTGTGGGTGCAGCGGATGAACAACATCCGAAATCGGGCTATGGAAATCGTAAATCATGAGTTGATTTACGCATAAGGTTATGGCGGCGGGAGTAAGCCCCGCCGCCGCTTTCATCTCCATCGAAAAATATATTTTGGAAAACAGTTGGTTTTTCACGATTTCGTGATATAATATAGTTGACCACAAACAGGTGGTTTCATCTATGCCGGTGTTGTCCAGATTCTACGGGATCATCATTCGTATGTATTTCCAGCAGGCGGAGCATAACCCGCCTCACATCCATGCCCTATACGGCGAAGATATGGCAGCCATTGATATTCAGACAGGCGAGGTGCTGGAGGGTCATCTGCCGCCCAAGGCGCTTGCTATGGTACGGGAATGGTCTGCTATCCACAAAGATGATCTTCTGCATATGTGGGAGACGCAGGAGTTCAAATCCCTTTCTCCCCTTGAGTAAGGAGTTGATGGTATGTTTCATAAGGTGAAAGCGGTCAACGCTCTGCCGGACTATCGCCTGAGCGTACAGTTTGCGGAGGGCGTAACCAAAATCTATGATGTAAAGCCCCTGTTTGCGAAATGGGCGCCGTTCAAGTCGCTTGAGAATGCGCCGGAGCTGTTTTCCGGCGTGGAGGTCGATGCTGGCGGCTATGGGATCGTCTGGAACGATGATCTTGACCTTAGCTGCGACGAGCTGTTTGAAAACGGCGAGACGGTCAAGACGCCTTTTGACGGCCTCATGGCCTTTACCGACGCCACCCAGCTTTGGGGTCTGAACGAAAGTACCCTGCGCAAGGCGATTGCCTACGGCAAGCTGGTCAACGGTGTGGACGCCTGCAAATACGGAAAGCAGTGGGTTGTCTCTGTTGAGGCCATGAAACGAGAGTATGGCGAGCCGAAAGAGAGGAGATAGATTTATGCTTGATAATAAAGGATTCGACTTGTGGGCAGACGGATATGATAAATCTGTAGGCGTATCTGATGAAGAAAATACCTATCCTTTTGCATGCTTGATAATAAAGGATTCGACTTGTGGGCAGACGGATATGATAAATCTGTAGGCGTATCTGATGAAGAAAATACCTATCCTTTTGCCGGATATAAAAATGTGTTGGGAACCATCTATAAGACCATCATGGAGAAGCCGAATGCTGTTGTTCTGGATATTGGGTTCGGCAGCGGAACGCTCACAACGAAGCTGTACGAAAACGGCTGCACGATCTACGGCCAGGATTTCTCGGCAAGGATGATCGAGCTGGCTTCCGAAAAGATGCCCAACTCTCATCTATATCAGGGTGATTTCACGCAGGGATTGGTGGAGCCGCTTCAGACGCAAAATTATGATTACATTGTGGCAACCTATTCCCTGCATCATCTGACTGATGAACAGAAGGTCTCCTTTCTGCGTGATCTGCGGGATCATTTGAACCCCGGTGGACAGATTCTGATCGGTGATGTTGCTTTTGAAACCAGAAGCCAGTTGGAACAGTGCCGGAAAGACGCGGGTGACGAATGGGATGACGAGGAA